>NZ_JBUBKD010000075.1:0-53884 GCF_054902215.1 Nitrospira sp. CMX1
GCTTGGCGGTACCGCCGTCAGTCACATCAACATCAAATTCGATCTTCTTGGCCTTCCCGGCGAATGGATGCCAAGCCACCACCTTATGCTTGCCGGCCGGAACATCCTTGATCTCGAATGAACCATCGTCCTTCGCCACGGCGAAGTATGCATTCGATACCGGGAGGAAGAAGGACTGCATGAACTCATGCTGGTCGCACTGTAAGCGGAAGTATCCTTCCTTTTCCGCGCCGCCACGGAAGGTCACCGGCTTGTCCAACTTGTCACCCTTCTTCGCGAGACCGATGTTGAAACCGGTCGCAGAAGAGCTCCCCTTCACCGTGAAGCTATGGGGATTGTGCAGCACACCAGCCACGGACTTAGGATCATCCGCGTCAGCGTCGGTGTTTTCGACTTTGAATGGGCGGGTGTTCACAACTATCCCACTAAAAGGCTGGAAATCGCAAAAAGCTGCCACGACTTCCGTCCCCGCATAGCCGTCCATCCAGGCCTTATCCTCAATGTCCACAATGGCCACGACAGCTCCCTTCAACCCGCCATCCTTCGCAACTTCGATCTGCTTCAGAAATCGCTTGTCGCCATCCACCTTGCTCTTATCAGCGATCTTCGGGCAGAACTTCGGGTTGGGGAACTTTGAAAAGAGAAATTCCTTTTGCTCGGCCTTGCCGGCATAGGTCACCTTCCCGGAAATCGTTCCTCCCGCATACGAGGTGAGAGGCGCCGCGACCAAGGCGACGGCTGCTACACCCAACATCATTGATAACGCACTCTTCATTGGACTGCCTCCTTATAATTAAACAACATCCATCCTGCCTCCGACTGACCTGTTGGTTTCCATTCCCAATAGATCGTCTCGTTGTCCATCCTTCCCACAATCGGTCACACCATCGTCGATGTCTAGATAGACCGAGTATGTATATGAAATCTTACCGTCCGCTGTCAACCGAAACAAGAGGCGCCGGGGGAGACCATCCGCAGTAGCTATTTCCCCATTGTCCTGATACAGTTATGAAAATTACGCACTCACGTGACTCTCAGACTCATGCGACGCCCCTCATCTACTACCTTCCAATGATAGCGTCAACTGTCCCTACCAACGGGCTTAAACGTACCTACCCGATCTATGTCACCGTATTGCTGTTCGGCATCATTACCGCAAGCGCCGTGATCGGTGTTCCCTTATTCGGGTATGTCTACGGATACACATGGTTCGATTGGGCTCTGTTCGTGGTTCTCTATATCTTTACGGGATTGGGCATTACCGTGGGCTACCACCGCCTCATCTCACACCGAAGTTTCGGTTGTCCCGACTGGGTGAAGGCTGTCCTCCTCATCGCGGGAGGATGGGCACTCCAACAATCCGCCCTCAAGTGGGGTGCTGATCACATACGCCACCACGCTGCCTGCGACCAGGATGCGGATCCATACAATGCAAAGCTTGGGTTCTGGCACAGCCACTGTGGGTGGCTCTTTGCCGACAAGAAGTATTCAGACGAAAAATATGCGACCAAGCTTCGGCAAGATCCCGTCGTGATGTGGCAACACCACCACTATACCCTCATCTTCCTCTCGGGGTTGGCGTTCCCGTTCCTGGCAGGCTATCTGTACAACGGCTGGCTCGGAGGGATGAGCTGCTTTATGTTGGCCGGTATTGGCCGAACCTTCGCCGTGCTGAATTCGACATTTTGCATCAATTCTGTCTGCCATCTGTGGGGAAGCCAGCCCCACGGGCAAGCCGATTCGAGCCGAGACAGCTGGTTCGTTTCCCTGCTCACGTTTGGTGAGGGCTACCACAATTACCACCACACCCATCCAACCGACTACCGCAACGGATCACTCTGGTATAACTTCGACCCATCGAAATGGGTGATTTTCACGCTTTCTCTCCTGGGGTTAGCCTGGTCACTTCGGACAGCGAACGCAGCAGACCCACAGGCTTCAAACCTGTAGCGGCCCCTCCGCATCAGATTCAACCTCGATACGAGAGACAAGAGCAGCTGAGCCAGAACTGCGTATAGAACTCACTGTAGAGGACACCCATTTTCTAACCGAACTCAGTGAACACCGCCTACCCCTTCGCTGCCGAAGACGCAGACACGACGAGACTGTATCCGCCGGTGAGAAGCGCAGATAGTCGATCTCCCAGCAGCGATGTCAGCATTCTTGGCGCGAGCATGATGGCCTGCCGAATATTCCTTGGCATTGTGCGCCTAAACTTGGCGCTCAAAAAAGAGTCTTCAATCTCATATCCTGCATACTTTAGTGTTTCTACCGCCGTATACGCATTGAAGTAATGGAGGTGTCCTACTTCTTCTCGAACAAATCGTAGCCCTCCTGTCAATAATTTTACGGCGCTCATATCCAATGGAATGTTGAATATGAATTTAGACCCTCGTCTCCGCAATTGCCGCAAGAATCCGACATAATCGTCGACGTGTTCGAATACATCCAAACACAACACGAGATCGAAGTCCTCGTCGACGTCAAAGATACTTTGCATTGAATAGGTGAGATTGTCTGTCGAGTTCCCTGACCAAAATCGGGCGGCGTCCTTTGATATGTCAAAACCATAGAACTGTTTTTCGCGGAACGTTTTCGCTAAGACCGACGTCACGAGACCTGCCCCGCATCCGACATCCACACAGGTCCGGAAGTTTAGGCCAATACGCCGAACCATTTCCATGACAAGCCCCGCCTTGTACGGGCTATCTTCCTGATGCCACTGCCGATTGCATCGAAGATAGGTGCCGTCATTGTAAGGATCTCTCATTCCTTCCTCCTCAAACTATCCTCGCCCTATGCCTCGCATCCCTCGCAGCCATCTGGCCGGCCATGCCTTCCAGGTCCTGAATCGCGGCAACGGCGGCGCCACCGTGTTTCACACCGACGGGGATTACCGAGTCTTTCTGGAGCTGCTCGCCGCCGCCAAAGCCACGCATCCCATCACGATACGCGCCTTTTGCCTGAGGCCCAACCATTTTCATCTTGTGCTCCAACCAATCCGTAATGCTTCCCTCAGTCCCTTCATGCACTGGTGGATGACTAGTCATGTCCGTCGCTATCATCGGTACTACCGCAGTCATGGGCCTGTGCGGCAAGGCCGATTCAAACGTTTCCCGATTCAACAAGACGGCCATCTGTTCACCGTCCTCCGCTATGTCCTCCTCAATCCAGTCCGGGCGCGGTTGGTGGAGCACGCCGACGAGTGGCCCTGGTCCAGTCTGCAGTATCCCCAACTGGCAGCTCCGATCGGCTTGGGTCACTTAGCTACTCCAGCCCCTTTTTAATTTTCGCCTCTCATCTGGCGCCTGTCCGCGCAAGTGATAGCCCCTTCGTGAAACTGATAGTCCCTGCGAGGGCGGCGAGCAGCTGCCGCAGGGCCCGTCTACTCAGGACGCAGAAATGTTGAAACGAACTGTAAGTGTATGGAGCGGTGATCCTGGTCAACCACCAGACTACTAGTACTTTCGCAGAGACACCGGCGGGAGCTTCAATATGGCTTCACGAGCGGCTGCCCATAAGGCATCCATCATCGCCAAGAGATCTGGAGCTGTTCGAGCCACCAACTTGACAGCCAGTCCAGGCACCGGTGCGGTTGAAACCCCGCCCAGTACTGCTCCTGGTTTGGTATCCAAAAGCGCGGCGATGGTCGACTCGAGCCCAGTCCAGACCTCCGGCGGCATCGCGTCGTTCACTACGTAGAACGATGCCACATAATCCCATTCCTCGGCCAGCCCGACCACCCCTAAGTCCGTAGCCGGATCAAGGACATATCGCTCCAGGAGAGAGTGCCCCGAGGCTGTCATGATCAGGATTTCGTTTTCCAGATCGGTAAAGCCCCACCGTTCTCCCCTGGCCATGCGACCGGAGGCAAGTGCATCCCACAAGAACAGCGTCGCGCCAGGCGCAACCGTGGCCCTGAGGCTCTGCCGAAACCGAGACCCCGCAAAGGGAATCGTATGCTCAGGAAACCATTCGAGAATCGCGCCAGGCTCGATCGCAATGGCGACGTGCTGTTCAGAGACCGGGCCTTCAGTTCGATAGACCCGGTTCGCAGAAGGGGCAGAAATCAGGACATGCGCACCCTGCTCTACCGTCATATCAATGGAGAGATGATCTCCCCCAACCAAACCACCGGACGGATTGACCAGCAACGTGTAGGCCGCTCCCGTATCATCGAGATAGATAGGAGGCAGCAATTTCCAGGGCGTGGTGAAATACGAGTGAGAGATCACCGTGCGGTAATCGAGCTTCGCGTAGTTCAGCTTCAGCTCACCGACCCGCCCGACTAACTCTGTCGCAAACCGTCCAGGAGATTTTTTCTTCCGGGCAGACGTGCTTCCCCGGGATGATGTTCTCGCTTGGGGCGCATCGGCTTTACGAGACGTCCTCTTCCGTTGTCCCTGCCGCGGCGGCGTGGTCATGAATGCTTGACTCGTTGCGGGATACGCTGTTCAACCCACGCCACCACTGCATCCATTCCCTCGCCTGACAGGATATTGGTGAAGGCAAAGGGAAGCTCACCTCGCATCTTGCGGGTATCTCGATCCATGACGGAGAGGTCCGCGCGCACATGTGGGGCCAAATCCATCTTGTTAATGACGAGGAAATCGGATCGCGTGATCCCCGGTCCACCCTTCCGAGGAATCTTGTCACCGCCAGACACATCAATCACATAGATGACATGGTCCACCAGTTCAGGGCTGAACGTGGCCGCAAGGTTATCCCCGCCGCTTTCCAAGAAAATCAACTCCACGTCCGGATGCCGGCGCAGCAGATCATCAATGGCTTCTTGGTTATGGGACGCATCTTCACGGATCGCCGTATGGGGACAGCCCCCGGTTTCAACACCGAGGATCCGATCGACCGGAAGTGCGGCACGTTTGGTCAAAATTTCGGCATCGATTTTTGTAAAAATATCGTTCGTCACGGCCGCGAGGCTGTAGCGATCGCGCAGCCGCTGGCACAGCGCTTCAACGAGGGCGGTTTTCCCCGACCCCACAGGACCGCCGATACCGATGACCGGAATGCCTTGCTTCCTCGCCTGCGTCGGAGTCCAATTGTGGCTATGTTCACGATTAAGATCATGCATGATAGTTCTTACGAACGGATAGCCAAGGCCAGACGAGCCCTCACCAGCCGTTGCGTTCCTTTCTTAAGCCTGACGATGTCCGCAGGGCTCCCGCTAGGAGCGAAAGAGTCTCCATTCCAGGGAACCATGACGCATCGCATAAATATCTTGGATAGGTGACCACGAGCTCATGGGAGTATTGATGTCTATCTCCCGACTAATCCGTTCAATCAATGGAAGCCATTCGCCCAGGATACGCTGGCCCTCATGTTGCCCGATGGGACTCAGCCGCATCGCAGAGGAGATGAACCCCACGGCCGTTTGGTACAAAAAAGCACCGGCAGTTTCTTCTGGGTTCCACCCGCACGATCCCATGGTGAGCCCAAATGTCACAGCAAGATGTCCCGGAGCGCGATCGGCTTCCACTTCATCACGATATTCATTCAGGATCGACTTGGTTCGAATCTGATCCGCCGCGACCCTGATCACTTGTCGCCCCATCTGGCGACTGGCCATGCGTGACTCGCGACCAAGCTTGGTCGCCTCGAGCACTCGATCGATTTGGACCGCATTCTCCAGCGATCCCTTCGATGCCGCACGATTCGCTTGCTTGACGGCAAGCACCTCCCGGCGGCTCATCCCCCCACGCAGCAAATCTTCAACATACTTGGTCAGCTGATCGGACGTCTTGACAGCCCCGCCTTGCACCGCGGCTTCCAACCCCGAGGAAAAGGCATAGCCACCGGAGGGAAAAAACGCATCGACGAATCGCAACCCTTCAAGTAATGCGGGGGTATTCATGTTACACGAGGAAAAAACAACAACAGCCGGCCGACTACCATGGCGATCATTCCAAATCGATAGTCCAGCCGGCTGTCTTGCTGGTTAGAACAATTGATACCGTTGTGCCAACGGCAACACAATGGCCGGCTCACAGGTGAGCGGCACACCATCCGCCGTCACAACGTAGGTCTCTGGATTCACTTCCATTTTTGGAAGTGCGTCATTGAGCTTGAGATCGCGTTTCCCGATATTCCGGCAATTCTTGACCGCCGCTACCCGCCGTTGCAAACCAAGTCGCTTCGGGATCTCGTGATCCAAGGCGGCCTGCGACAGGAAGGTAAAGCTGGTGCTGGACAACGCACGACCGAATGCACCGAACATCGGCCGGCTGATGGTCGGCTCCGGTGTCGGAATCGAGGCGTTGGGATCACCCATTTGGGCTTGGGCAATAAAGCCACTCTTCAACACCATTTCCGGCTTCACACCGAAGAACTCCGGCTTCCAAATCACCAAGTCCGCTATTTTGCCGACTTCGACAGACCCAACTTCATGCGCGATACCATGCGTAATGGCAGGATTAATCGTGTACTTGGCCACATAACGCCTGGCTCGGAAGTTATCGTTCTGGCTGGAGTCTCTCCCACCGACCGGTGTGAGATGTCCCCGCTGAACCTTCATCTTATGAGCTGTTTGCCAAGTCCTGGTGATGACTTCCCCGATTCGACCCATGGCTTGCGAATCCGACGACATGATGCTGATTGCACCCATGTCATGCAAAATATCCTCGGCCGCAATAGTCTCACGTCGAATACGGGACTCTGCAAACGCCACGTCTTCAGGAATCCGTGGGTTCAAATTATGGCACACAATCAACATGTCAAGATGTTCGTCCATCGTATTGATGGTAAACGGCATCGTGGGGTTGGTTGAAGACGGCAGCACGTTCGGCTCTCCGCAGATCTTAATGATGTCCGGCGCGTGACCACCACCCGCACCTTCCGTGTGGAAGCTATGGATGGCTCGTCCCTTAATCGCCTTGATCGTATCCTCAATGTACCCCGCCTCGTTGAGCGTATCGGTGTGGATGGCGACCTGCACATCATAGCGATCAGCCACGCCCAAGCAGGTATCGATGGCCTTCGGCGTCGTTCCCCAGTCTTCATGCAACTTCAACCCGATGGCACCAGCTTCAATCTGCTCGTTCAACCCTTCAGGCCGTGAGGCATTGCCTTTTCCCAAAAATCCGAGATTAATGGGAATACCTTCCGACGCTTCCAACATTCGATGGATGTTCCATGGGCCAGGCGTACAGGTCGTCGCACTGGTTCCGCTTGAAGGTCCTGTCCCACCACCGATCATCGTGGTCAGACCGGCGGACAACGCTTCCCAACATTGTTGCGGGCAGATGAAGTGGATGTGCGTATCTAGGCCACCGGCCGTGATAATTCGGCCTTCACCGGAGATCGCTTCCGTCCCTGGGCCGATTTCCATGCCCGGCGTCACGCCCGGCATAAGATCAGAGTTACCCGCCTTACCGATCCCGACGATACGACCATCCTTAATCCCGATGTCGGCCTTGATGACGCCGGTGTAGTCAAGGATGAGCGCGTTCGTGATCACACAGTCGAGCTGGCCGCTGGCGCTGGTCGCGCGAGCAGATTGCCCCATCCCATCACGAATGGTCTTCCCGCCGCCGAAGACGGCTTCTTCACCGGGGACGGTTCGATCTTCCTCCACTTCGATGATCAAGTCCGTGTCGGCCAGTCGAACACGATCGCCGGTCGTAGGACCATACAGAGATGCATATTGCTTGCGTGAAATTTTCACCGTGCGCCTCCTTTTCCAAATCCGCGATCAGCGGCGAGTCCAACAGCCTTGGCTTTGACTTTCGGATCATCCAACAGCCCTTCGGTCAATCCGTTCACACCCTGGGCCAGTCTGTTACCGGCAAGAGCCACGAGCGTCACTTTTTTCTCTTCCCCAGGTTCAAAACGGACCGCTGTGCCGGCTGGAATGGCGAGCCGAAACCCGAACGCCTGTTCACGCTCAAACTTGAGCGCGCGGTTAGACTCGAAGAAATGGCAGTGTGAACCGACCTGAATCGGACGATCACCCAGATTTTTGATTGTCAGGTCTTTCGTCTCCCGTCCCTTAAAGACCTCGATATCACCGGCGACCGTCGTCAGCTCGCCAGGGATGATCGGGGCGTTCAGCTCAGCCTTGACTGCCGCAGCTAACGCCTCCTTCGTTCTCGTAACAGGATCCTGAAGCTTCTTCTGTTTGGCTGCTCCAGCTCCGCTGACTCTCGTAATCAACGATTCATTCGCTGCGAATGCCATGTTGGGATGGCCCGCATTGCTTAAGATTGAAGCAGCCCCTACCCCAGCCGCTACACGTCCGCTCTGAGCAAGAAACTGCCGTCTCGATGGACCAGCTGCTTCGGAAGTATTTTGTTTTCCCTTAAGCTCTTCAGAACCTTCTGGCTCTTTCATTTTTTCACTCCTTTTCATCCTGATGTGCGGTACTGACAACCCACGCTCAATCCCCCGCTCTTGTGTCACCAGAACAGGCAAACAGTTTTCACGATTTCCCCATATGAGCGCTTCATCTCTGACCCCTCAACTTTCCTTAAACCAACAATCCGCTCCACATCTAGGGGATAGGGTTATGAACAGTCACCAGTTTGGTTCCATCTGGGAACGTCCCCTCAACCTGAAAGTCACGGATCATCTCCGGTACACCAGGCATGACATCTTTGCGCGACAGCAACTGCGTGCCGTAGGTCATCAATTCAGCCACGGTCTTGCCATCACGAATTCCTTCCAATACGGCAGCCGTCATGTATGCGACCGCCTCTGGATGGTTGAGCCTAAGACCGCGCCTCTTACGATCGGCCGCGAGCTGCGCCGCCACGTAAATCATCAGTTTATCTTGTTCTCTTGGACTTAAACGCATAGTTCCTCCTCTCTAGCAGATGGGATTGGTTCCGACCTTAAGACACACATAAGAATCCTTTATAAGCAACCAGTTCGCACACTGCAATTAACAGATTCGGGTGACTAACTACGCAAGGCCAACAAAAATGTCAATGGCAAATTGCGCTTCGGCTCTGTTTATTACAGCCCTATTAGGACACCGACACCGGCACTCCTGCTTCCGGAGCTAATATCAGCCAGTGATGGATCAGACCCGAACTCACAATACTTCGCACCGCGCCAGCGTTTGTGTGCTCAGGATTCAGTGCCCCGTAGCCGACCAGACCAACGTAACCAACATCCACAGACCCACCGAAACACTGGCAAGACTGGCCACCCCTTGCACACCCATGAATAATCGACGATCAATCGAACGGGAGTAAATGACGGGAAGACTGATCGTCAAACCGATCATCATCATGCCCATAATCGAACCGATGCCGAAGATCAGGATCGACAGAAGCCCGGAAATCAGATCGGTCGTCGTCGCGAGAATCATCAGCATCAATGCCGCTGATCCGGCCAGCCCGTGCGCCATCCCGATACAGAGCGGGCGAATCGAGTCCGCCATCCAATGCCGATGCGCGTGACCGTCTTGCCGTTGATGGCTATGAAAATGGACATGTCGCTCGCCATCATGATGATGGCTGTGCACATGCCATCGTTCGCGATAGAGTTTTCTGGCCAGTGTTCCACCGAGGATGATCAATAAGAGCGCGACGCCTGATTCGGCGATGAGTTCGAATTTTTCAGGAATATGCAGTCCCCAGGCGAGGACGACTGATCCGACGAGCAGCAGCGTCAAAGTGTGGCCGATACCCCACCACAATCCGACGGCTCCGGATGCCAGGAGCGAGGGTCGCTCAGCAAGCACGGTCGACACCGCTGCAAGATGGTCGGTATCCAGGGCATGTCGCAGCCCGAGAAGGAAACCGACCCCGAGTAAGGTCAATAACTCCGTTTCATGCATACAATGCTGAGGGAAGCCCGATCATGGATAACCGTATCCACTGCAAGCAACCAGCCCTGCACGGAGCACATACCCGAATAACGGAATCTTCTAACAAATAGCCCGATACAACAACGTAGCCGGTACGGTAGCGGAATTTATCAAAAATTTCAAATCCTCTTTGCTCTCAGACACCACATCTTTTCCCTGCCTCCACTTCTTCCACAGAGGGAGTGCACAATCCGTAGACAGGATGCTGTATGTGGAAATAATTGTTGTCTTTCCATAAGCCTGAACTTTCTCACTGAACGGTCCATCGCGTTTATGATTCACGATCTTGAATCGTCCCCGAGACAGCACCTGAGACCCGCTTCACGTGCATACGAGCAGGGAGGCCTGCCATACCTCCAGCGAGATGTCCTTTATCGGCCTGCACAGCTTTCCCAAGAAGAATAAAAAAGAGTTGGAGGAGAACCGACGCTTAAGGCAATTCTTGAAACTCTACTGCAGCATGGAACGAATGTCTGGATCATCTCAACGTGGGAAAACCCATCGAGGACAATGCGCCTGCAGCATCGAATGACCGCAGTTGCCTCTACACGGTCAGGTGCTGCCTGACCATGTCGGCGTTCAGTTCGTGGCTCTTTCCTTGCGCTTTCACGGCCCCTTTGGCCATTACCACATACTTCTCAGCCAATCGCGCCGCAAAATGGAGTCCCTGTTCCACCAACAGAATGGCAAACCGGCGTGACTGTTTGAACCCAATGATCACGTCCTCGATTTGATCGACAATTGACGGCTGAATACCTTCGGTAGGCTCATCCAACAAAAGAAGTTTCGGGCTGGATAAGATGGCTCGGCCAATCGCCAACTGTTGCTGCTCACCTCCACTGAGCACACCACCAGGCCGGTTGAGAATCTGCGTCAACTTGGGGAAAAGGTGATAAACCTCGTCGAACGCTTCCTTTTCTGACACATCCCCGCCGATGGCGGAACGATTCCAGTAGCCGAGCTGTAGGTTCTGATAGACGGTCAAGTGGGGGATGATCTCCCGGCCTTGCGGCACATAGGCAAGCCCCACCTTAGCCCGACGATCCGTCTTGTCATGCGTAATATCTTTTCCGTTAAACGTGATTTTCCCGGAACGAACCGGGAGCAAGCCCGTCAGCGTCTTCAGCGTGGTCGTTTTACCGACTCCGTTCCTGCCCATCAGACAGACCACCTCGCCCGGCTCAATTGAGAAGGAGACATTTCTGAGGATATGGCTCTCGCCGTAGTACGCGTTGACGTTCTCGAGAACCAGCGTCATCGGCTGTGTGTCTGGCGCCATAGGTGACACGTTCCCTTCCCCGCTCAATGCGCGACTGTGGCCCGTCCTAAGTATATTTCCCGTACGCGGTCGTTCGCCTGCACAGTCTCCACCGTCCCCTCGCAAATAACCGTTCCTTCAGCCAAGACCGTGACGACCTTTGCAATCTGTCGCACGAAGTCCATGTCATGCTCGATCACGACGATCGCCTGTTTTTCGGAAAGCTTCGTCAGCAATTGACCGGTTTGCTCCGTTTCCTTATCGCTCATCCCTGCGACCGGCTCATCGACCAACAGCAGCGATGGATCTTGCAAAATCACCATGCCGATCTCCAGCCACTGCTTCTGCCCGTGGGATAACGACCCGGCGCGATCATGCGCATGATTCGTTAATCCGATGGTCTCCAGCGTCTCCTCGATCCGTTCCCGTTCCGCCGGTGAAGATCGTCCCATCAACGTCGGAAAGACTCCCTTGCTCGCGCGCTTGATCGACAGATCCAAGTTTTGCCAGACAGACAGATTGCCATAGATCGACGGCGCTTGAAATTTTCGGCCGACGCCGAGCTTGGTGATGTCCTCCGCATTTTTTCCGACCAGATTCGTCCCCTTGCCGAACATCACCTTCCCGGAAGTCGGTCTGGTTTTCCCACAAATGACATCGAGCAGTGTGGTCTTGCCTGCGCCGTTCGGGCCGATGACGACGCGCAACTCGTTATAGCGGACGCTAAAGTTGCAGTTATTCAGCGCCTTGAACCCGTCGTAATCCATGACGACGTTTTCACAGTTGAGGATCAGATTATCGTCCGTCACGCCGCCGTACTCCCTTCAGCTTTGATCAATGGGGCAGGAGTCTTCTTTCGATCGGTCAATTTCCTGATCATCCCGACAAGCCCATCGGGGAACATCGTCACGACCACCACGAACAGCCCACCGAGGATAAACGGCCAGGCCTCCGGAAAGTAGTTGGTCAAGACGCTGCGGCCGTAGTTGACCGCCACCGCGCCCAAGATCGCCCCGATCAGCGTCCCGCGCCCTCCGACCGCCACCCAGATCACCACTTCCAGCGATGGCAGGACCCCGATCTGCGCCGGGGTAATAATGCCGACCTGGGGAACATAGAGCATCCCTGCAAGTCCTGCGAGTCCGGCCGCCACGACAAATACAAAAAGTTTGAACATCCAAGGGGTATATCCGGAAAAGGTCACGCGCGATTCGCTGTCTCGTATCGCGATCAAGACTTTTCCGGCTCGTGATGCGACGATCCAACGACACAGCAGATAGGAGGCGATCAAGGCAATGACCGTAATGAGATACAGTCCTCGTTGTGTCGATGGGTCGGACAGCCGGTAGCCCAACAGCTGTTTAAAATCCGTCAGTCCATTGGTTCCACCAAGCCTGGTCTCATTCCGATTGAAGACCAGCCAGGCCGCAAACGCTAAGGCCTGTGTGATAATGGCAAAGTACACACCCTTGATTCTGCTGCGAAACGCAAGAAAACCAAAGATGGTCGCGAAGATCACCGGAACGAGAATGGCTCCTAAGAAACCACCCAGAAAGCTTTTGAACGGGTACCAGAAGAACGGGAGCTCCTTCACCTGTGTCCAGACCATGAAGTCGGGGAGTTCGCTCCCATAGACGCTTTCCTTCCCGATCTGCAACGTCAGATACATCCCCATACAATAAGCACCGAACCCGAAAAATACACCCTGGCCCATACTGAGGACACCACAATAGCCCCAAATCAAATCCAGCCCAAGGGCGAGAATGGCAAAGGCCAAAAACTTGCCGAATTGGTTGAGGCGAAAGTCGCTAAGATGCAACCACGAATCTTCGGAAGGCAAGATATTCAACAGCGGAACGACGATCAGGAACAAGATACCGACCGCATAAAACGACAACGTTTCTCGGCTGTCCTGCTGAGACACGACTTGTTCAGGCATCGGCGTTGCGTCCTTTCGCGGCAAAGAGGCCCTGCGGCCGCCACTGCAGGAATAAAATCACACCGACCAAGATAAAGACCTTTCCATAGACGGCACCGCTGACCGGTTCAATGAATTTATTGAGTCCTCCAATTCCCAAGGACGCCCAAATCGTTCCGGCCAGTTTGCCGACCCCTCCCGTCACCACGACCATGAACGCATCGACAATATAATTTTGCCCAAGCCCTGGATCGACATTCCCCACCATCGTAAGCGCCCACCCAGCAACACCGGCCAATCCCGACGCGAAGGCAAACGTGTATGAATCGACCTTTCTCGTCGGGATCCCGAGACAAGCGCTCATGTTGCGATTTTGCGTGACGGCCCTCACTCGAACCCCGAGATTCGATCGGAAGAGCAGGAAATAGATGCCGAGGACACAGACGATCGACAAGACAATGATAAAGATCCGATTGTACGGCAGATACACCCCCACCATGACCTGAGCGCCACCGCGCAACGCTTGAGGCGCAATGACCGCGGTCAAATCACCGAAGTACACGCGGGCGGCCTGCATTAAGATCAAGCTCACGCCCCAGGTCGCGAGCAGTGTCTCAAGTAATCGTCCATAGAGAAATCGAATCACCGTAGCTTCAAGCACCAATCCGAACAGGGCTGCCGACAGGAAGGCGACGGGCAACGCGACGGGGAAATACCAATCGAAGTTCTCCGGGGAAAACCATGCGAGGAACGCCTGTTGCGTGACGAAGGTGGCATAGGCTCCCACCATCATCAATTCGCCATGGGCCATGTTGATGACACCCATCAAGCCGAAGACAATGGCCAGGCCGAGCGACATGATCAACAAAATGGAACTGAGACTGATGCCCCGAAAGAGTGTCTCGATGGTGCCGGCCCACCAGCTCCACGAATCAATCTGTCCGATCGAAACTTGGGCCGAGTCCGCCACGGCTCTCTGCTGATCGGTCGCTCCGCTTTGCGTCCCCGCTTCCAGCAATTCCTTGAGTGCCGACAGCCCGTTCTGACTTCTCAGCTCTCCGAGTTTCTTGACGGCGGACAATTTGGCGGTGGGATCGTCAGACCGAAGCTGGATCAGCTGGGCTGACTCCTCCATCGTATATTTGACCCACCAGACTTGCTCCTTAGCCGCAGCATCCTCTAGCCATGTAATGGCCTCCGGCCGTCCCGTGCCCACCAAATCGGCAGCGGCCGAACGCCTGGTATCCGCCTGTTCACTGGTCAGATTTGCGTGGTTTTTGAGCGAATCAATCACGGGCTTGATGGCCAGCCTGACCGCTCGATCGGCATCCGCCCGAATCTCATCCAGCTTGGGGATGAGGCTCGCGTCTCCCTTCTCAATGAGGAACGCAGCCGCGTTGCTACGAGCAGCCGCATCATCACTTTTGATATCGAGCAGGGCTTGTTCGATCGGGCTCACGGAGGAAGAGGTCGTGGGAGCAGATTGGTCCGGCTGATCAGCCGCCACCGCTGAGCGGGAACCGAATCCGGGCAGGAGCCACAACGCTATTGCTAGGACACAGATGGTTCTCGGGATGCTGGCCAGGCTCATTACACAACCTCCCTACGGTCACCTTCGTGAGAAGACTTCGCCAGCCAGCACGCTGGAACTTGCAACAAAGGCAAGTTCCAGCTCTTTTGCTTCCGACAAGGCCCGTCGTCACGACAGTCAGTGGCACAGGGATACTGCCCGCACCCCAACCTTACGTCTTTTGGTATGTCCCTTGATGCTTAATCCAATCACACCCCTTTTCAGGATTCGTATACTCGCTCCAGGGTTCAGGTTTGACCAACCCTTTGGATCGATGGACAACCTTGAATTGGCCATTTTTGAGAATTTCACCGATCAGCACGGGCTTGTGCGTATGCTGGTTGCAACAATCCATCATAATTTCCCCACCCGGCGCGAGGAATTTCTGGTTATAGACGGCCGCACGCACCTTATCCACGTCGGTTGCTCCGGCTTTTTCGACGGCCTGTTTCCACACATAGACCCCGAAGTATGCCGCTTCTATCGGATCGTCCGTCACCCGGTGTTCACCATCCGGCAGATTGTTCTTCTTGCAATAGGCCTTAAAGTTCGCCACGAACTTCTTGTTTTGTGGCGTATCCACGCTCTGGTAGTAGTTCCAGGCCGCCAAGTGTCCGACGAGCGCACTGGTATCCATGCCGCGCAGTTCGTCTTCCGCAACACTGAACGCCATGATCGGGGCATCTTCTGCGCGCAGGCCCTGGTTGCCGAATTCTTTATAGAACGGGACGTTGCTGTCTCCGTTGATCGTGCTGATCACGGCCGTACCGCCGCCAGCGGCAAACTTCTTAATTTTCCCGCAGATGGTTTGATAATCCTGATGATGGAACGGTGTGTATTCTTCCTCGATATTGGCAGCCGGGACCTTCTTAGCCAACAGCATCGCGCGCAAAATCTTATTCGTCGTGCGCGGATAGACGTAGTCGGTCCCGAGCAGATAGAATTTTTTGTAGTTTCCACCTTCAGGACTCATCAGATATTCGACCGCCGGCGCCGCTTGCTGGTTCACCGCAGCCCCCGTGTAGAAGACATTACGGGAGCACTCTTCCCCTTCATATTGGACCGGATAGAAGAGCAATCCATTATTTTTTTCGAAGACCGGCAAGACGGACTTTCGACTCACTGAAGTCCAACAACCGAAGACTACCGAAACTTTATCTTCGAGGAGTAACTGCTTGGCTTTTTCCGCAAAGAGGTCCCAGTTCGAGGCCGGATCGACAACCTTGGCTTCGACCTGTCGCCCCATCACGCCGCCCGCCTTGTTGATTTCCTCAACCGCCATCAACACGACGTCGCGAAGCGACACTTCGCTGATCGCCATGGTACCGCTCAGCGAATGAAGCACCCCGATCTTGATGGGAGGACCACCCGCTGCATAGGACAGGGCGTAGTTGCCCAGATTCCCTAAGAGTGCCGCCACGCCGATTCCGGCCGCGACCCTCCCGCTCTGCCCAAGAAACTCTCTTCTTGATGATCCAGCCTGCTCACTGGTGGGAACTGTTTCTGTGGTGCCTTGTACATCTTGGGGCAAGTTCTTGTCCATGTTGCATCACTCCTTAATTTGTATGCGTGAGTTGCAAACGTTCGGTTGATGCCATTCTTCTCGAACCTTGTCCTGACCGGCCAGCAGCGCAGGCACCAGTGTTTCACCCGTGAGCTCTCTCAGCACGATTTCGTGCACAAAACCAGACTGACCTGCCTGGCCCATGCTCGGATACATCCCCTCCTTTCCAACATCAGAGCCTGAAAGCCAGCTGAACATATGATGACTTGCGCGTCAAAACATAGGAATACTTCTTATACTCGACCTCGATGCGAAACGCCATTTAAGAATGGATTTACTGACAACTGACACCCCGAGACCGAAAACCTCGCGCAACGCCTTATTGTATTCTTTATTGTATACATTTAGATCTTATCGCGTCAAGGGCTCTTCCTGCCGATCGACAAGATCATTCCCGGCAAACCCAAGCAGGAAAACCACTCCCGGCAATACATCTATTTTGTCTTCTTTCCCAAGATGATCCTCATGAGGAAGGCGAAGCCCATCGAAACATGGCGCTCTCGATGGTCCGGATTATCGGCGATCCGCTATGCCCGCTGCGATCAGGCATCCGCATAAGCATCTCCGCCATTGGACGATTCGACCCGACAGCAAAATAACGCTCAAGCATGACAAGCCTAAGAAGCTCTTCCCCTTTCTCGATTTCATTCGTTCAGGATGAGAGGATCAACACAGCACTGTCACGGTCTACACCTCGCTGCGAAGAGAACGAACCATACGGGTTGCGTGCGAAGAGCCGCTGCCCGGTGACAAGGCAAGCCGTTGCATTTTTGTTTTTACCGAGGCTTCCTGCTACACTACGTACAGGTTCTCCCACTTGAGCAAGACAACGCGATGAATCACACACCACCCCCCTCGTTCACATCGATGCTGAGCGTGCTGACGCTAGGCTGTCTGTCTCTCTTGACAGACGGTTGCGCTGGCTCACGTCAAACCGTTCCTCTTCAGGAGACCGTTCTTGGATCAGTTTTCCTCGAGACTGTCTCCGACAACTCCTTCCAGGCCTCGCACCCCATCAAACTGTCGGAAACGACGGTTGCAGATGTCTTACGGGGTATCCACACCAAGGAAAAGGCCGGATTCCTCTTGCTCCTCGGCAAAGCTGCGAAGTCAACAAACTTGAACGATATTCGAACCTTCTCTGAGGATGATATTGCGTTCCTCGCTCCACATATCACCGCTGCCCTGGCTCAAGCAAGCTCCACCCAGCGAGTTGGGTTCCGTATCTATGCCACATCGCTCGTCGTACCATCCACAAAGGGCGCACAACAGCGAGAGACGACCGCTGGATATCTATTCGCCGACGGCCTGTCCCTGCATGTCCTCCTGACGCAATACCGCCACTATCCAGGGAAGAAAGCCACCGCAAGCCAAAAGGAGCCACGCCCACTCCCAGACACCGATGGTCTCCGAGACCGAGAAGTGACCTTCTTGCCTGAGGGAGCCGTTCGTTCGGAGGTCTATGATCGATCGAGTTGGATCGGGAAATCAGAGGATCGGTCGCTCGCCATCGATTACCAACTCTTGGCGAGACTACTCACACCACCGCCCACTCCAACTCCGCAACCGGTCCCAGTGGTGACGGCGCCGTCTCCACCACTCCAAGCCGTTTCCCCTCAAACACCACCGGTCGTGAAGCAGGACACCGAGCTACAGGCATTTAAGGAAGAAATGAAGGCGCTGCGGAAAAAAGTCGACGAGCAGGAAGCTGAACTTCAGCGGCTGAAGAACCCCCCGCTCAAGAAAAAACCGACCCCATAACCGATCCTGGCGTGCCGAGAAGAAGGGGAATAACCCTACCCCGGAGACCGCAACCAGGATTGCGCCCATTGCCTAGAACTGAAGATGGATATTGCATCAGGATTGCGGGGTTGGAAGGGGATCTAATACCTCTTCGAACGGAGCAGCCGTCTGCAGTTCACCGTTCACAGACAGTTCCGCATCGTCGGCAACTGTCTCGATCGCCCCGTCTGCAGATGAAATCTCGGTACCGTCCATCGGCAAGAGTGCCTGTTCAGCCTCGCCGAGCTCTTTAAACTCACGCAAAGGCGGCAATTGCGAGAGATCGCTCAAGCCGAAATGCTCCAGAAAGAACTTGGTCGTCCCGTACATAATCGGGCGACCTGGAACTTCCTTGCGCCCGACGATTCGCACCAGTTTGCGTTCTAGCAGCGTACGCAAGACACCGGAGGTTTCCACTCCTCGAATTTCTTCGATCTCCCCCCGCACCAGCGGCTGTTTGTAGGCAATGATGGCCAACGATTCCAACGCAGATCGAGACAGTTTTGCCGCTGTCTTGGCCTTATCCAATCGCTTCACCCAGGAGGCATAATCTTGTTTGGTCACCAGGCGATAGCCGCCGGCCACTGCCACCAATCGCACCCCCCGCCCCTCTTGATCGAGTGCCTGACCGAGCTGGTGCAAGGCCTCTTCGACTTCACCCTTCGAGACCGCGCCGAGCACAGCAGCAAGACGAGCCACGGGCAGCGGCTCAGCCGAGACGAAGAGCAATGCCTCCAGAACAGCTTGGAGCTCGGCCATACTTTCAGGCCGATCGTCATTATTGAAACCCTCCGCATGCGGTGCTCCGTTCACCTCTTCCATGCTCATCGCATCTTCCAAATTCGCCGCAGGCATGGCCTTGGTTTCCGGTACATCTACCTCATCCTCATCAACCACATCCGCCGTCGGTGGGGTCATGCGCTCCTCCATTCCGCATCAACATCGTCAAGCTCTGCTGGGTCCGGTACCAACGAGAACATCCGCGAAACCAAAATCGGTCCAAACGTTTCGGCTTGGAATACACGGGCCACTCGTAACCGCATCAATTCCAGTAAGGCCAAAAACGTCACGACGACGACGACCCGGTGGACCGATCCATCAAACAGCGCCGCGAACGAGACCGAATCTTTGCCTTCAAGCGTTTCCAGAATGAGGTTCATTCGTTCCCGAACCGTAAGATTGTCGGGCACGATCTCGATGAGCCGACTGTCCGGATTGCGCTCAAGTACTTCCTTGAGCGCATCAACCAGATCGAACAGTGACACGTTTTCGAGGGGCAGATCCTCCTCAGCGACCGCCTCGACCGACACTGCATCCTCTCGCCAAAAGATCTCGCGCCACATTTTCTCTTGATCATCGAGCTGCCGCGCCGCCTCCTTGTAGGCTTTGTATTCAAGCAACCGACGGACCAGTTCTTCCCGTGGGTCCGGCCCCTCCTCTTCGTCGTCGACTGCCTCGTCCACCGGCAGCAGCATCTTGGACTTGATTTGCAACAGCGTCGCCGCCATCACCAAAAAATCTCCTGCGACATTGAGGTTGAGCTCCTCCATCGCCTCCAGGTACTCGATGTACTGCTGGGTAATCATCGCGACGGGGATATCGTAGATATTGATCTCGTTTTTTTTGATGAGATGGAGCAGCAGGTCCAGCGGTCCCTCGAAGTTTTCGATACGGACCTTATACGGCAGCTCTGTTTGCTCAAACCCGTCGGCTTGTGATTCCACGGCCTGGTTATATCAACTTATGGGGAGGCGGGCAAGTCTGATTCTATATATTGGGGATAAACAGGTATGCTTCATTTCAGCCTTATTGCGTAGGCCACGAGCAGAGCTGCCGTGACGAGCAACCCAAACGTAAGCACATACTGTCCGTTCTTGGCCTGAAGGAAACTATCAGGCTGGACCTGTTCGATCCTCTTCGTTTGAGCGAACAGCGGCGGATGATCGAATCGTGCCTGAGTAAGGTTGTCTTGTTGCCAGAACTCGGCATTCGAAAAATCAACGGCCCCCAGAAATTGAGCCCCGGCAAACATCGTCTCCCCCTCGAAAACGGTAAAGGTAAAGAAGGTCTCACGACTGAAGATCGCGTCGCGAAAACCGATGCGACTCTTGAACCGACTACCGGAGAACCCCGTCCCCAAGCCGAACCTCGACCGTTCAAACTCCACCGGCTGTTCAGCTAGCACTTCCAAAAATTCCGCCATCCCGTCGAAGAGCGCGCCGGTACAGTCCACGGCACTTCGAAACGTCGATCGGTGAAATCTCGTACTCGGACCGAACCTCGTCTCTCGACAGACCAATGGTCCGACGAATTGCCCTTGAACAAAATATGCTTCCTTCTCAAAAACAGCGCCAGACAGTTCAACGGCTCCCCGAAAACCCGACCAGGAGAGATCCACCCCCTCCTTGAAGCGAGACCCCTGAAAGTCGATGGGTCCTTCAAACCACAAGGTACTGCTGCCTGAACGATGACGTACCGCTCCCTGTACAATGGAATCTCGTAACCTGAGTCCTGCACGAACGAGTCGCTGCTCCTGGCTACGCACGGGCCCGCTCTGGCTAGAAGACTCGGCTCCCATCGACGAGCGGGAAATAGCCTGCGGGGTGAGACGATCAAACAGAACGTCCCCCTGAACGATCACCCCAATCAGATCCACCGGATGCCCTCTCTCAAGCGCATCCGTGATCCGTTCACCGTGCACGATGTGTGTCTCCCGCTCAGCCTGCGTACAAGTGGGTGAGAGGTGCAGGATAAGGCCAGCCTCTCCGGCTTTCGCCGCCCCCCCCTCTGTGACACAAGCGGCGTCAACGTCAGACAGACCTACGCCCAGGGCAAAGGTGGCCGCTAGGACCATCTCTCCATAAGCCGTTCTCTTCCTGAACATGGGAATCTGTACAAGCCCTGAGCGAGAGAACCAACGAGGAACCCTGTACCTCAGGTACACGTAAACAATGAAAGGGGATATTAAAGAAGCGCCCAGAGATCGCTGCTGGACCTACTCGTTATCCAGCAGCGATACAGGGTGTTACGATTGGATCCAAGGCTGAAAGCCCTGCCCCTGCGATGGGCTATACATAATCCGAACTACACGAGCAAAACCTGTCGCAGGGCAATCACCAAATTCCGGCCGATTAATTGTGTCGATAATCGTCGTCCAGCAATTCTTCGGACTTATCGATGAGCTCATCCCCGTCATCATCCGTGTCGAGATCCAACTCATCTCGAACATCGTCTTCGTCGAGCTCATCCTCCATCTCTAAATCATCATCCACGACATCATCATCTTCCAAATCAGCTTCATCCGGCTCCACCGGCATGGCCGGTTTCACAGAAATGACCTTCCGGGGCGTCATCTCCTCTTCATCAGCAACCTGCTTGACAGGCTCGCTCGAGGGACCGGGCTTCGGGGGCGTTTTTTTAGCTGATTTGCTAACCGCTTTCTTGGCTGATTTGCCGGCTGCTTTCTTCGCCGCCGGTTTCTTCTTTGAAGCGGGTTTGGACGCCTTGACAACCGCACGCTTCTTGGCAGCCTTTTTCGCCGTTGCTTTCGTAGCCGATGCTTTCTTGGCTGCTTTCTTCTTCGGCGACGGGGCAGCCTTTTTCGTCCGTGACGACGCTTTCGCGACGGCTTTTTTCTTTTTGTTCGCCATTCCGATCCCTCCTCTTCGTTTCAGCGCGGCACAACGCGCCTCCATCTAGCATGAACGAACAGGCTCTTGCAACCATCTCTATCATGATTTCTACGGCCCCTTGCGGCCCTCATTATTTTGAGTTCACGAGAAGTGTGCGTTCTGTCGAGCGCAAGGAAGATAGAGGTCGGCGGTTATCTCCCAAATCCCCATAACCCCTCGAAAACCCTCAGTGGCGGCGTGCTATGATGGGGGTACCGTTGAATCCTTGACCATCGTGATGGCTCTTATCAATTACGAATACGACATACTAAGGAGCACACACCCCCTGTGAACCAGCTGCACATCATAACCGTTATCCTGGGCATTACAGCTACAGCAGGCGGACCAGCCCTCGATCTCTCCCCGGCCACAGAGATTCTCATGGAAAATGGCTCACCCTATTACGTACCAGCTGCCGCCACTGTGGTCAGTGGCACGCCCATCCGTTGGGAGAATCCTACACCGACACACCACACCGTAACCCATAATGGCTGCCTGACCGACGAGAGCACCTGCCTCTTCAATTCAGGAACGGTTCCACCGGGAGGACAGTTCACCATCCCGGGCTTGCCTCCTGGGCGATATGCCTATCATTGTGGGATCCATCCCATCATGCGAGGACAGCTGATTGTGACAGAGAATGCTTCAACCCCCGCTCACTTGTAGGACACCACCTATTGTCCGCTTGCAGAGGTGCCGACCGCTCCTGTAGCTTACCGATTGTCCAAGTATCCGACACCAAAAGCTCGTGATCATGAAAACTGTTGCCGCCATCCGCCACCCATTGACCTTGACCGGAGACACGCTGACTCTGTTGGCCTGGCATATTCCTGACCTTGTTGCCTACCAACATCTGCCGGACGAATGGTGGTTGGCTCCACTTGATGACGATCTCCCGTTGATCCGGCTGAACCCTGCCGGGTTGGACCTGCTTAAGGCCATGAACGGCCATACCACGGTGGGAGCCCTTCTTGCGCAATATGGCACCAAGATCTGCGGACCTGATGGACAGCCTGGCTCCTGGCACTTGGAACGATGGGCGACCCCCAACTACTCTCTCTGCTATTACGGAGCTGAACCGCCAGGGGGCCACCGACACAAGGCCAAGTGGGATGTGCTTCTCCAACAGGTCCGCGAAGGCTGGTCGGGACAAGCAGGATTCGAAGGCGAGAACCACCTGGAAGAATTCCATCACCACGAGCTGACCGAAAGTTCGAAGGACGATGGCCATTTTGATTTGATTGAAACCACAGTCTCCCATCTCTTCCGTGAACCCAGCGAGGCCTTGAGCGGCCTGACCTATGGCCGATTGCTGATGCGACAACTCAGGCGACTCGGTTGGTTCACTCCTAAGCCCAAAGTCATGCTGGAGATCGGTGGCGGCCTTGGGTACCTTGCGCAGGAACTGGGGAAAGACCTCCTACCCTTTGAGAAGCAGGGAATCACCTACCTCTCCCTCGACATCACACAACCATTTCTAATACGCCAAATTACTCGGGCCAAGGCCAGCGGATGGACCGGCACGGGCACCAGAGCCAATGCTGAACAGCTGCCCTTTGCTGACCGCTCTGTCGATCTCGTGATCGACAATGAAAACATGGCCGACATGACGCCGGTGCGGCTGAACAAGCAGGAACTTACATCGGGAGTCGGAGCGACCGCACAACACCAAGAAGCGCTCGATTGGATCAGACGGCTTCGCCTGCCCATCGAATCCAATCCACCGGACTCGGTGATCTTTAACTTAGGACCGATCCGCTTTGTCGCCGAATTGTGGCGGGTCCTCAAACCGGGTGGCCGAGCATTTCTCACCGAGTTCGGCATCGAAGAAGGCTGGCCTGCTCCCGTGAAATTACCGGGACATACCGAGTACGAAGTGCAATACAGTCACCTGCGCCAAGCCGTCCGCTGGCTCGGATTTCAAGAACGGTATCTCTCACTCCCGCAGTTTCTCGGCCTCAAGCCAGATATAAAAGTGCTCTGCACCGGCGCCACCTACACCATCCAGCGATTCTGTCAGGCTCTCAACCACCCCTTCGCCGTACGTGCTTATAGCGAGAAGGAACTGCAGCAGGCTTTGGGGGAGATACTTCCCAAACTACAGGGCCTCCACTACCACGACCTCGCCGATCCAGCCTGGTTCGGTCTTCAAGACTTCAAAGTGCTATTGCTGGAAAAACCAGGCGGCGAGCCCAAAGCGCAGTTCACTGAAAACAAAGGCTATCGGTGGTATTCGCAGAAGTAAGAGGGGAAAGGGAGACGGGAAGCTGGAGCCCCCCCCTCTCATTACTTTGCTGTTCTCCTCGGCAAGCAGCTTCCTCAGGCTGCAAATTCGACCCGAATCGTGCGCCCGAGTCGAGCCTCAAGCGTAATGAGCATTTCGACGCTGAATTTGTCCCATTTCCCACGGACGAGATCAGACACACGCGATTGCGAAATACCAAGTCGCTTAGCCGCTGCAGCTTGAGGCAGCTTCTGCTTCTCGATGTAGAGGCGAAGATCGCTCATCAAGTTGGAACGCATTTGGAGCACAGCCGCCTCGGCTGGGTCAAACCCAAGATCCACAAAGATATTGGCACTTGCTTTTGTCATTTCCATCTCCACGATTGATCAGGCCAGAAATGTTCCTTACTTGCTCTGGCGCTAAGGCGAGCAATGCCCCTGGGATCGTCTGTGCCGCATCACAACACCCAGCTAAAAAAAATAGCTATGACTCGCTTTGGACATCACGCTCCCTTCTGGCTTGAATGCTCTTCAGCAGATGCACGGCAGCTTGTTCGTATGATTTCCCAGATTTGATGCTGTTACATAGCAAGCATGCAGTTCGCAAATTCTCTTTCTTGTGTGTTCCACCTTTGCACTGCGGAACAAAATGATCGAGTGTGGCATTTTCAGGAGTTACTCGGTCTCCACAATACTGACAAATCCACTGATCTCGCTCGTATACTTCCCTGCGTTTCTCTGGATCATTATAGAAGTCGTCGGATTCCTCTTCGCTTTTCAAGGATGTTTCTCAACGACAAGCGGCACCTCAGATGGAAGAACGACGGTGTAAAGGGTGCCGTCTCTGCTGGTATCTCCAATCTTTATACACCCCTTCTCTTCTAAGCTCTCAAGCTGCCTTAACACATGTTGCCGGCTGGGCACTGACATCTTTGGCCCTCTACCGTACAGCTGTGCAATTCTTCGTTGCCCCATGCGGACAGTTGCCGAGGGCGTGTCATTGTTCAGACGAGAATGTCTTAGCAGAAACACATACATCGACGCCTCGTGCGGGCTAAGGTCTGGCATCAAATAGTCGACAAACTCCTCAAGAATTTTACGAGTATCAATAGTCATGCTTCACTCTAGCTATTGAGCAGATTGCTCAGTCTAACCCAATCACCAGATCGATCAGCACACCCTCCCTCAATCCAAAATCACTCACCAAACATTCTTTCTGTCCCAACGTCTCCATGATCGTCCGGATGATGATCGCGCCGGCGGCGATGACTTCTTCTCGATTCTTTTCCAAGCCCGGCAGGCCAATGCGATCGGCTTTCGTTCGACTAAGCAACGTCTGCTCAAGCTCTTGGATGGTTTCCAATTTCAGCACATAGTTGTGGATTCGAGTGGGCTCATAGGTAGATAGCTTCTGGGCCATGGCTGCAAGAGAAGTGATTGTGCCAGCCGTCCCAATAAACGTCGCCTGTTGATAGCCCGCCATGCCAGCAACCGCTGCGTTCGTCTCCCGTGTGACCCACTCGCGTGCCTGGCGCACTTCCTCTTCATTCGGAGGATCGTGGTGCAGGACACGTTCGCAGAGGCGCACGACTCCGATATCGATGGATCGGGTGATCGGGTCTTGACCTGGCCGATCGAGGATGAACTCCGTACTGCCTCCACCGATATCCAGCGCCAGGATGTCCGTCACACCGACCGGTAGGCCGGAACGAATGCCGAGCAACGTCCGCCGCGCTTCTTCCTCACCCGAGATGAGTTCGACCTCAAACCCACATTCTGCTTTGACTCGGTCCAAAAACTCCGCGCGATTGCTCGCGTCACGGACGGCACTGGTCGCCACGACGGCGGTGGCTTCGACCTGATGGCTATCGATGATCCTTCGCCACTCTTGGAGACAGTGGATCACCCGATCCATTGCAGCATGACTCAGCCGTTTCGTCTGATCAACGCCTTCTCCCAGACGAAGGATACGCCGTTCTGATCGAAGCTCTTTGAGAGGCTGCCTGGGGGCGAGATCTGCAATTAACAGGCGACAGGTGAGGGTTCCTATATCAATACCGGTCAATCGCCGTGTCCGCTTCGCCGGCTCGGTCATTGCTCGTTCCGAATGACTTCCATCTCGGCTTCTAACTTCTTTTGTGACTCCTTCACAACTTCGACCTCCTTCACGAGACGGACGATCTCGGCATCGTACACGACACGTTCAGCCGTTTCGCCCCGCTCCTTCATATCGACGGCTCGTTCCCCGATATCCTTGTACAGATCCGACAGCTGCTGATCGAGCTTGCGGAGTTCCAACCGCATGCGGAGCAATTCCGTTTCTTCCAGCGCCCGTCCCGCTGCATGAACGGTCCCTAGGCGAAGCGTTGCGATCCCAGTCCGCAGATCATCTTTGATTCGCTGGAAAAGTCCCATTGAAGCCCTAGCTGATTGAACCGAGTTCGAGCTTCTTCTCCCACTTACGGAACATGGCCTCGCGTACCCCCTGGTGAGCTGACTCTTTCAAGCCTGGGTCAGATTGTAGCAGCGAAAAGGCCTCTTGCCGGGCCTGCTCCAGCAGATCGGCATCGCGCATCAGATTGGCGACACGAAACTCCGGCATCCCCCATTGACGCAACCCAAAGAACTCACCTGGTCCTCTAATGCGTAGATCGTCCTCGGCAATGACGAATCCATCATTTGACCGGACAAGCGCCTCCAACCGTTCCCTTGCCGCCGACATCGGCTCTTCACCACCCAGCGTCCGTCTGCTCGATTCTGATTTCCCTCGTCCTAGGTTCTGGGCCATCAGTAGACAGTACGCCTGATGACTGCTCCGGCCGACTCGTCCGCGCAATTGGTGCAACTGGGCAAGCCCAAAACGTTCGGCATGTTCAATCAGGATGACCGTCGCGTTCGATACATCCACTCCAACTTCAATGACGGTCGTGGCGATCAACAGTTGGATGGTGCCGGCCTTAAAGTCGGCCATCACCGCTTCTTTTTCCGACGCCTTCATCCGTCCATGCAACAGACCGACACGAAACTCTGAAAATTCTCCATTTTGCAACTGTTCAGCACCCTGAATCGCAGCCTGCAGGTCGACCTTCTCCGACTCTTCCACCAACGGATAGACGATGTAGGCTTGCTTGTCAGCACGCAATTCATCGCGCACAATCTGATAGGCCCGACGCCGTTGTGCCTCACTAAACAAGAACGTCCGTACCGGCTTACGCCCCGGAGGCAGCGCATCAATGACCGACACATCAAGGTCGCCGTAGACGGTCATCGCCAGCGTTCGGGGAATAGGAGTGGCGGTGAGCACGAGCACGTCCGGTTTATAGCCCTTTTCGATCATCGCCTTCCGCTGCAACACTCCAAACTTATGCTGTTCATCGATGACCGCCAAGCCCAAGTTTTTAAATGTCACGCCTTGCTGCAGAAGGGCATGGGTTCCGATCGCCACTTGGATGTCTCCCGCAACCAGCTGCTCGGCCTGCACACTCTTGATCGAAGTTTTCTCGCTGCCGCGCATCAAAGCCGTCTGCAGCCCTAGCGCCTGCAACATTCCTGAAAGATTTCGGTAATGCTGTTCGGCAAGAATTTCCGTCGGGGCCATTAAGGCCGCCTGATAGCCAGACCCACAAGCCATGACAATGGCCTGTAATGCGACTGCGGTTTTTCCTGAACCCACATCTCCCTGGACCAACCGATTCATAGGACGTGGCGAAACCATGTCTCGGAATATTTCGCGAATGACTCGCTCCTGGGCCTCCGTGAGACGAAATGGTAAAAGACTGGTCAGTTGTGCGAGCAGCGGAGTTCTGGGATTGAACCGCACCTCTTTCCGCTCTTCATGGACTGATCGGTGTCTGGACGCTAATGCCAGTTGCAGCAGCAAGAGTTCTTCAAACGCCAACCGCCGATGGGCCGCTGTCTTTCCTCGCTCCAGCAGATGGCCGTCAGTTCCCGACTTTGGAAAATGCACATCCTGGAACGCCTCATTGAGGGAGATCAGCCGCTGCCTCGCCCGAAGCGGCACCGGCAAGTGATCCATGAGATCCATCCCATGGTCCGTCAAGAGGTTCCGCACGAGCACCCGCATCTGACGAGAAGTCCAGCCTTTGGTCTCATGGTAGACAGGAACGATTCGGCCGACATGCAGCGCCGACTCCACACCTTCTCCAATGACCTCGTACTGTGAAACATCCATTCGCGGCACCATCCAGTCTCGCCGATCTGAAATCACCCGCCCGCTCAACATCACACGAGTGCCAACCGTCAGAACGTCTTCTAAATAGGACTGATTGAAGAAGATCACCTGTAGGCGGCCTGACTGATCTTCAATGCCGACCTCCAGCATATTCAACCGTCGATTCCTGGTCCGTTTCGCTTCGCATTTGCCAACAACCCCACAAATTGACGCCACCATTCCCGGGACAAGATTTCCGATGGGAGTCATGACCGACCGATCTTCATACCGCCAGGGGATGGTCCAGAGTACGTCTTCTACCGTTTCGATCCGCAGCCGTCGCAAGACCGTGGTGCGCTTCGGTCCAACCCCCTTGGCAAAGCGAACCGGAAGTTGCCACAGGTTGGATCGCCCTCCAACAGTCGCCATGTCTGGAACGAATCCCCCCCGTGACGCCTTGACGCCGGCAGGCTGCTGCGCGGCCTTTCGAAGAGCTTGGATGTGCGACCTCGCTACATGCAAACGGCGACGCCGTTCATCCGTGGAAAGAGACAACGAAAAATCAACGAAGAGGTCACGGAGTGAAATCAGGCGAGCTTCAATCACCCTTGGATAGGTCCGCTGGCGAAGAGCCGACAGCACTTGGGTGGAGATAAAATCACTCAGATTGGTGACGGTCGCCAGATGGGCATAATCATCTCGAGTCGCAAATTCAATCGGCCTGGCGATGCGGTCCAGCCACTCTTGCAATGGCATCAACGGACTCGGTTCAGTCTCCGCCTGCATATGGCGGAGGATCGTAGCACAGCATCGTTCAGCGCACAACGCAGCCTGGGTGATTGACTAAGAATCCAACGGCTGCTTTTCCTGGATTGCTTGGTCATATTTTCCTAGGGTGCTACACTTCTTCCAGACTCTTATGTACCGCCGCAATATTCGCCATATTCTGATCCCGCTTGCGATCGGCCTGTCCGCCCTGATTGGATATAACCTCTTTCTGAAACAGACCCAACCTTCGCTGACGACGAGACCGATGGGAGCCATCGAATCCGTCCCTCCCCCACCAGCCCCGGCTCAAAGCAAACCGTCCGAGAATGAACCCCGATTGGTTCGCGCACTTGACCAGACCGTCATCCCACCCACTCCACACCGGTCGATCTTAGAGGAAATTCGTGATGAAGTTGAAAAGCACAACCTCTCCTTAGCTGAAAACAAGCTAAAAGTGCTCCCGGCATTCATTCTATCGGACGGACAATCCAAACCCTTCGTCGCCATCCTGTGGAACAATCTCGGCCTGCAGCAGGAACGTCTTCAGGGTACACGCGCGTCCATCAGCGCGTTTAAGAAGGCAGCTGAACTCGACGAGACAAACCCCGTCATCCTGATGAACCTTGCCCAAGCCTACTGGGAGCAGCGCGACCGCGCACTCAATGCGGAGTTCTTGACGAAATTGATGAAGGTGGCCCCAGATGAGCCCTTCCCTCACCTCGCAATGGCTGATTTGTTGCAGGAACAAGATGATCTCAGTGGAGCAACAACGCACTTGGCTCAGGCCGCCCAACGAGCCAAGCAAGACCCGGCTCTCCAGTCTTATCTGGACACCGTCACGGCAAAGGTTCAGCGCACGCAATCAGTCGAATCCCGCATGACCGCGCGAAGCAGCACTCATTTTGTCGTGAAATTCGACGGAGAGGAGGACCAGAGCACTTGGACATCGGTCTTGGAGATTCTTGAAGAAGCGTATCGAGACATTGGCCAGAAGTTTGGGCATTTCCCGTCAAGACCCATCATGGTCGTCCTCCATGCAAAAGAATCCTTTCAAAGTTCAACTGGCAGCCCTGCATGGGCCGATGGTCTTTATGATCCCACGCTCGACCGAATCCAGATTCCCACACAGGGAGCCACAACGGATCGGAAATGGCTTGCCACTGTACTCCGTCACGAATACGTCCATGCCCTACTCCATGACCGGTTAGGATCACATGCAGGAGCACTTCCGACCTGGTTGAACGAAGGCCTCGCCATGCAATTGGCTGGAGACTCATGGCCTGATCTCGATGAGGCGAGGCACGGTGAGATAAAGGTGATTCCGTTGACTTCTCTGGAAGGTGCCTGGGGTGCCTTCTCAGCCGACGCGTCTATTGTGGCCTACTTAGAAGCCAATTCCGCGACCCACTATTTGATAGAGCGATGGGGCATGGCTCGCATCGACGACCTCGTGAAAGCTTTCCGGACAAACGCTTCCGTGGCAACGGCCTTCCAAGACAAGCTATTGACTCCGTACGAGCAGTTCCATCGTCAATGGCTTGAGCATTTCGAACAGGCCCGTTCGTAGCCTTCTTCTCCGTCATCCTGGGATTGTTCAACGGCAGAACAGACACCATCAAATCAACACGGGGACTGCTTCATCCTGCGGTTGGTGAGGCCAGACAGGAAGTAAATTGGGCTGATCATTCGGTGATTCCTGAGCTCCTTCTTCAGACTCTCGCTGAGACAAGTGGTCTTCCCAGAGAACCTGCTTCCCGCTGGGATCATACATGCGAATTTTGAACTCGAACCTGTGGGAACTGTTTGTCGAAACTCGCTCCCCCATCGTGGACCGATCCGCGATTGAATGGACGTGCGGGGGTCCACCCAACACCGTGGTGAACTCATCCTCCCAGACAAGTGAGCCAGTCACCGCATCTACCGCGCGCAAGAAGAATACCGGCTGTTCGGTTGCCTGTTGCTCCGTGCGGACTCTCGTGAGAGTGGCACGACTAACCGTTCGCGTCGAAATGGCTTTCCCTCCGCCCTTTCCGTCAGGTTGCACGAGGTTGAGTCGCCCTTCCCATTGGAATAGTCCCGTATTCGCATCGTAGACCCGCAAGATGAAGTTGGAGAGATCCGTAGCTCCTTGTCCAATCCCGCCCGCAAAAATTCGAGCTTCCCCGTTCCTCCCTGTCCCATCACTTTCCTTGACCATCAGTTCATAGACGTCATCCGATACGATGACACCAGAGTCAGCCTCATAAACCTTTACTGAAATTGTGGACACAGAGCCAATCTGATAACCGAACCCCGCCGCCACAATCGCTTTTTTATCTGTAGAGGCAACGTCACCCCAAGCTCGATCGTTGTCGCCATAGAAGCCGAATAATCCAACAAACGCGAGCAGACTCACGACCTTTGAACAACTGAGACCTAATACCTGACGCTTATTCTGTATCGGGTGGGTCGAGCAGTGACAATCTGTTGAATAATAAGATGTTTGTGACATGCGCCCTCCTCAGAATGTGAGTGCATTCTGCAGGAGGGCAGATGATCCGTAAATTCCCCACTGATGGGAGGAATCCCCTCAAAAGTGGGTGCGCGATGAGAAATGACATCGGTGATGTGGGCCTGTCACTTGATAGACTGGGCCACACCAAACCATCGATAGCGATGACGAGCCATGAAGCGATAGCCCCATTCCGCTAACTGCCGTACCATGTGAAACCGTAGTCCCCACAACACCAGTCTCCCACCCCAAATATAGGGGAGAATAGGGAAGAATGCGGCAAGGCCCTGAAGGACCTTGCCGGAAGGTTGAATAAAGAAAGCTGTCTCAGGCCGACCACTGCGATACCGTTGCCCAAGAGCGATCCTGGCCGCTTTGCTCTGATACGCAACAAATTGGATCCCCGTTCTTGTTGGATTGATTTCTCGTTGTTCAAGCGCCATTTTTATGGACACACAGAACCGACATTCTCCATCATAAATCAGAAAACAGGTTTGCGGAGGCAACAACCTTCCCTCCTTCTCCTTAGACTCCATAATACGAGCGTGCCCCCCATTGAATGCCTGCGACTATGAGCCCCCTATTGCCGGCCTTTTCCTCGGCAGTCTATAGTCACCAAATGAGACCGCCCCCTTTGCTTGTTCTGTTACTCAACACCTTCGTTATGGAAGCGGGGTTTCTTTTCATTGGGAACGCCCGCTCCTTCACGCAAGACATAGCGTGGAAGGTCGGCTTTTTCCTTCTGCTGCCTCTGGGACTATCCCTCTTCGTTTGGCTTCAATTTCGATGGAGTGCGGCGGTTTGCGTCTTTTACGCGACGATTGGGTTGGCCATAGACATCGCGACGATGGTTCAGTCCTTATCAACGGACACCACTGCCGTTGCTCCCATGATGGCCACCGCTATCAGTGGGCTTTTTTACTTCTGTTTGATCCTTTTTGGCTGGCAATCATTCTTGGCCGCAGACCACGGACCGATGCCTCCCAAATTCCACCCTCCCAATCCTCCGTCCCCTTCCTAATCGGAACGGGCTTGATACTGACAAAACCAGCTTGCCTCAGCCATGTTGCCGTCTCCGAGGCTGTATAGGTATTCCCCCGTTCGGTAAACAAAAGCATCGAGGCGGCAAACAAACTGGCTTCAACTGGGTACAAACCTTCGCGGTCATGAAGAAAGGCATCTTGAATGATGAATCGGCCACCAGGGTTTAGTGCAGCACGAACTCGTCGAAAGATAGCCTGATTCTCCTTCGGCGAATAGATGTGCAACACATTGGAGTACCAGATGACATCATACGTACCAGGGATTTGCTCTTTGGAGAAATCAATCGGGAGATAGGAGAGTCGCCCCCTCGCTTTATGGGTAGAAGCAATTTCTTTGGCTACTTCAAGCGCAGCCTCTCGATCACAGACCGTCGCACGCAACCGTGGATTCTTTGCAAGAAATGCCAGAGCATAGGTACCAGGCCCCCCACCGAGATCCAATAACGTTTGGGCCTGACCAAGCTGAAGTTGTGCCGCGATTGCCGGGGCAATCTCCAAGGTTCGGTGATGCATCGCCCAGGTGAATTGGCGTCGATAGTCCGGACCATCCGGCACATCATGATCAATGGGCAATCCACTTCGTACAGATTCCACCAGCCGGAGCCAGTCCGTCCAATGACTCCTGATCAGATTGAGATAACCGCCTCGATAGGCGCGGTGGTTGGCATTGAGCGCTGTGGCCCCAAGTGTGCTGTTTCTATAGACACAGTCCCTTTTGTGCAGCACTCCGGCAGAGGCAAGATTACGACAAAGGATGCTGAGTCCCCGTTCGCTGACGTTCAGTTCCTTGGCCAGCGTGGGCATCGTCCAGTGTCGATCACCAATCACTGTAAAGAGATCGAGCTCGAGCGCAGCTAACAGCACTCTCGGCAACCGATAGTCAGAAATCGTGTCGCGAAATTCGGCGAACGTCGTGATCCGCTGCGTCACGAAACCTTCCCAATGTGCCCTCGACACCACCGCAGAAGATCTTCAAGCTTGAGGCGATTATGAAGATCGGCATCTCGCGTAAAGGTGACCGCCACGAACTCGTCCGTGATCTCCGTCTCCTCGACAAAGCCGGACTGAAGAAGAAGCGCTCTGTATTGAGATACAGCCGGTTGAAGAAAGTATTTCGCCTGCTTGGCAACTTCATCAGTTCCTAAATCCTCTGGAGTTCCGTCCGACATGAGCGCCATGATTTCGTCCATCGCAACCCCATACTGACAAAGTACCTTGCCCTCAGGTCTGACTTCGAGGAGCCATCCATCCTCTCCAAGATCCATCAGGAGTGGTCCGTTGGGCTCCAGTTCGTAGAATTGCGGGAACGTCTGAATCAAGCCGGCTCGAAGTTGCAGCCAGGTTGTGGAATCCAGTTTGGTCATGCGCTCATCTCCCGAAACACCGTCGACTGAGCCGAACCTGCTAGACGAAGGCGGAGTGACTTAAGTCGCTGGGTATTTTCATCCAACTTTGGCAGGCGATACTTCCGGTCCATAGAGACGACTTGCTCGAGAAGATCAGCTGCCTCTTGGAGCTGGCCCATTTCCTCATGGCACTGAGCGAGCACATATCTGGCGCCGCCGGCGCGAAGCTCGTCACGTAGTCGCTCGGCGATCGACAGACTCGTCCGACAGCAGGCAATCGCCTCATGATAGCGCTGTTGTATCACGTAGGTACGTCCGATCATCCGCCAGGCATCCGCAACGCCTGCCAAATTCTCCAACCGACGCATCAAGGTCAGCGACTGTTCATAACAGCGAATGGCTTCCTCGACATCGCCGGTTTCTCGGGCCACCAGTCCAAGATCGGACAACAGAACCGCTTGCGCCGCCTCATCATGCGTCTTCGTCATAAGATCCATGGCCTCGAGATAATAGGCTCGCGCTCGATCCCACTCGCCGGCATCGGCGCGCAGATTCCCCAAATTGGCCAAGGTCGTCCCGATGCCTTTTTCATCACCGAGGATTTTTTGGAGCTCTAGAACCTCCTGATAATGCGTCTGAGCGGAATCTCGCCGTCCGCTGACCGCACAGATGTTGCCCAGATTCCCAAGGGTCGCAACCAGAGCCCGTTGATCACCGCTCAGTCGGTCACACTCCAGCGCCTTGGCATAACAGGTATAGGCCTCCGTATAGTACCCTCTCGAAAAATGCTCGTTCCCTTGTCGATTGAGTTCCGCAGACAGGCCGTTCCGCAACGTCATTGTGGCACCGCCAACAGCTGCTCCACCTGCTGCTTTGCCTCCGCAAGGATGGAAACACCATCCCCGACCAGCAGGCTGTCGAAGTTGTATCTCAACAGACGACGGAGCGCCGCCTTCGCCTTAGCCGGATCCGCATATTTTTCAGGAGGGAGCACACGAAGCGCACCAGACGGGTGACCGATGAGCGCATCCCCTACAATCAGCACACCTCGTCCCCGTTCTATGAACAGGGCAGATTCACCAGGAGACTTCTGGTCCTGCAGCTGGATGGCCCAGATCCCACCGGGCAGGAGTTCGCCATCCTTGTATGTTTTGGTCGGACTCACCTCCATTTGAGCCGCATCCGCTTCAGGCACATACAGCTGGCAATGCCACTCAGCTTGATAGGCCGGCGCTTCTCGAAGATGATCACGATTCGTCAGCACGATATAATCGATCGGCTCATGGCGCCTGACAATGGCTCTCGCTTCTGGAGTCATCAGTGGGGGGTCTACCAGAATCGTATGCTCACCAATCGTCAGCAACAGACCGTTGAAATCCAATTGCTTTTCATCCGAAAACCAGGACCATTGCCAGATATTTGGCAATATTTGTTTCATGATCGAATACTCCACGACCGTTCGCACTGCACGACGCCCTCACAGTGCGGCGATAACCTCCTTGATCATCTTGGTGATGTTCAACTCAATACTTGCCTCGTGAGGCAAGTCGATCAGGTCATCCTCCGACACCGTGATGAACTTCCGATTCGTTCCCTTCGCCAGCGAGATCAAAAAGAGGCTGTTAGACGGAGTCACGGGAATCACTACCTGTACCGATTGATCAACCCCTCGCACCACCTCAAGGAACTTGTGCTTCCCTTCCTCCATCTCATCCATAGTCGCGTGGTCTCCTTAGCCTTTCATGATTGACTACTTCTTTCCACCTCTAATGACAAGGTCGCAGTCGTGAGGGTTTAGGGGTAAACGAGAGAACCGACGCTTCCAATTGGAATAATCCGGCAGCAGATGCCGATGCTGTACCCAACACAGGAAATGGCCGTCCAAGTCGTCTCATTGCGATTCCCCCGTCAACTTGCACGCTCAGTCTCACAAATACTCAACCATGACTCACGCCATCACAACCCAACCAGTTGAGGCGCATCGTACCATGGCAATTTTTCAAGCGGCAACCGCACGGCAGGGAGGAACCGCACCTCTGGCAGAGGCTTTCTACTGGTTCAGCATGTCCTTGAGCTGCTCCTTGGCATCGCCCTCGAATCGTACGAACTCGAGTCCGTATCGATTCCCCTCCTTCCAACGGACAATGGCAAGGGCAATGACAATTGAAGGTCGCGCACTGGGGGGCAGCACATGAAGACTCAACCGTGCGCCGATCGGAAGTTGGATATTACTCTCGATCTCACCACCGGCAAGTGTCAGATTCGTCACGGTTGCATGGCCTGAGGTTTCTTCTGCGGTGAACGAAGCAGGATAATCGACCGACACGCGTGGCCGCCTCCTGGATTGCAAGGCTTTCTTCTCGTCGTGGTCTGAGGTCGCCATGCGCTCCTACAGAAATTGCTCAGCGCGCCGCCTCGAACAGGCCTAGCTGCAACTCTTCTGCCCGGGTGAACGGAATGGGGTAACGCTCAGTAAAACAGGCCGTACAGTACTGATCCGGTGTTTTTGGTGCCGATTTCAGCATCCCATCCAGACTGAGATAGGCCAAGCTGTCGGCAGTGATGTACTTGCGGATTTCTTCAATCGAATGGTCGGAGGCGATCAACTCTTTTTTGGTCGGGGTGTCGATCCCATAGAAACAGGGAGAAATGATCGGCGGCGAACTGATACGCATATGGACTTCCTTTGCCCCAGCCTGTCGAATCATTTTCACGATTTTCCGGCTTGTCGTGCCACGGACCAACGAATCATCGATCACAACCACGCGTTTCCCCTCCAAAACTTCTGGTACCGCGTTAAGCTTGACCTTCACTCCGAAATGGCGAATCGACTGTTCCGGCTCGATGAAGGTCCGCCCCACATAGTGATTGCGAATCAACCCGGCTTCAAAGCGCACACCCGCTCCTTCGGCATACCCGAGCGCCGCCGGCACACCGGAGTCTGGAACAGGAATGACGACATCCGCCGGTACCCATGACTCTTGAGCCAACTGCCGTCCCAACGCCTTCCGTATGGCATAGACCGCATTACTTCCAAAGATGCGGCTGTCCGGTCTGGCAAAATAAACATACTCAAACACGCACATGGCCGGAGCCGTCTTGGGGAACGGATGGTGGCTATCAAGCCCTTGGTCGCTGATTACGATCAACTCACCCGGTTCCAGCTCTCGCACATATTCCGCATCAAGCAAGTCGAATGCACAGGTCTCAGAAGCAACCACCCAGCCGCTACGGAGGCGACCAATACACAGTGGCCTCAGCCCATAGGGATCCCGTGCGGCAATGAGCCCGTTATCGGTCATCAACACGACCGAGAAAGCCCCTCGTACCTGACTCAATGCATCGACAACCCTCGACAGAAATGAGCCCGCGCGCGAATGCGCGATAAGATGGATGATCACCTCGCTATCCGAAGTCGATTGGAAGATCGCTCCGTAGGCTTCCAACTCATGTCGCAGCATCTGAGCATTGATAAGATTCCCGTTATGCGCTAAGGCGAGATTGCCCAGTGCAAAATTCACCGTCAGCGGCTGCACATTCTTTAAATCGTTGCCACCGGTTGTAGAGTAGCGGTTATGTCCGATGGCCATGTGACCGGGCAACTTCTCCAGGACCGACTTGTGAAAAATGTCTGCCACAAGGCCCATGCCTTTCTGAATGCAAAACTGCTCCCCGTCTCCCGCAACGATCCCGGACGCTTCCTGGCCACGATGTTGCAAAGCATACAATCCCAAGTAAGTCAGGTTGGCCGCTTCTTCGTGACCATACACGCCGAAGACCGCACACTCGTCGTGGAACTTATCGGGGGATACGATCGGCAGTTCTTTCTGCATGATCTTTCGTGACTCAGACGATTAAACGTGGTTCAACGATTTCTCCAAGGCACAGGCCCATCGATCCAACAAGCCGGACACCGGCTGATCGATCAAACATTCCTCTATCCCTTCATGCCTGACAGAGATGACCAGGCGATCACCCGAAACCGTGCCAATCGCATCGGCTGGCACACCGAACAATCTCACACGGTCGAGTACAGCCTGGCGATGACTCGGTTTCACAGAAATGACCACACGGGACTGACTCTCTCCGAACAGGACCGCATCGTTTCGAAGCCGCCCCCTGGTCAAGGTTACCATAGCACCGCGTGTCCCTTCTGGTCCGGAGATACAGCTTTCAGCCAACGCCACGGCGACGCCACCATCCGAGCAATCATGTGCAGATTGCAGAAGCCCGTCACGAATCAGCGACAGGACACAATCGTGGAGTGTTTTCTCGGTATCCAGATTTAAGTAGGGTGGGGAACCCTGTTCGCGAGCCTGCACCACCTTGATGTACTCCGACCCTCCCAAATCCTCCCGAGTGCTCCCAAGCAAGATAATGTCGTCCCCTTCCGACTTGAACCACTGCGTCATCGTCCGCTCTGCATCTTCAATCAGTCCGACCATGCCCAACATGGGCGTGGGATAGATGGAGAGCCCGTTCGTTTCGTTGTAAAAACTGACATTCCCGCTCACGATGGGGATCTGAAACCGTTCACAGGCATCTTTCATGCCTTCGATCGCCATCACAAATTGCCACATAATATCGGGACGCTCCGGATTGCCGAAATTAAGACAATCGGTCAAGCCGATCGGGGCGGCACCTGAACAAACAAGATTCCTCGCCGCTTCTGCCACAGCGAGGCGGGCTCCTTCATAGGGATTCAACAAGCAATAGCGGCTATTGCAATCAACCGTCATGGCCACCGCTTTGTTCGTGCCCTTGATCCGTACCACTGCCGAATCAGATCCTGGGCGGACCATCGTGTTGGTCCGCACCATATGATCGTACTGTTCGTAGACCCACCGTTTACTGGCAATCGTGGGAGATTCGAGCAATGCCAATAACGCCGTATTCGCATCTTTGACATCGGGAATCAGGTCATAATTCAAGTTCGTCAGCATATCCTGGTACGCTGGAGGCTGGTAGGGCCGTTCATAACGGGGCCCATCGTCAGCCAAGGCCTTCGCCGGAATCTCTGCAACAGTTTTTCCTTGATCCGTCACCCGCAGCAGTCCGTCAGCCGTCACTTTCCCAACGACCGCGACGTCCAGATCCCACTTCCGGCACACCGCGATACATTCCTCTTCCTTGCCGGCCTTCGCTACCATCAACATGCGCTCCTGCGACTCGGACAACATGAGCTCATACGGCGTCATGCCAGGCTCACGCCGAGGCACGACCGTGAGATCAAGCTCAATCCCATTGCCCGCACGAGAAGCCATTTCACAGGAAGAGCTCGTCAATCCCGCAGCGCCCATATCTTGAATCCCAACGAGCAAATCGCGTTCCATCAGCTCAAGACAGGCTTCCAGCAATAGTTTCTCGGTGAAGGGATCACCGACCTGAACGGTGGGACGCTTCTGTTCCGATGTGTCGTCGAAGGAGTCACTCGCCATGGTCGCGCCATGAATCCCATCACGCCCCGTTTTAGAGCCGAAGTAGATCACAGGATTTCCGACACCCGCAGCCGTTCCGCGGAAGATCTTGTCTTTCTTGGCAATCCCCAGACAAAATACATTGACCAGCGGATTGAGCGCATAGATATCGTTGAAAACAATCTCTCCCCCCACAGTCGGCACACCCATGCAGTTGCCGTATCCGGCAATGCCGGAGACGACCCCCTTCATGAGATGGCGATTCTTGGGAGAATGCAGTTCTCCAAACCGAAGGGAATCCAGCAGCGCAATCGGCCTCGCGCCCATCGTGAAGATATCACGCAGAATGCCGCCGACCCCGGTCGCAGCACCCTGATAAGGCTCAATGAACGACGGGTGGTTATGCGACTCCATTTTGAAGACCACACAGAGCCCGTCGCCGATATCAACCGCCCCTGCGTTTTCACCTGGTCCCTGGACAACGCGCGGCCCGGACGTCGGCAATTTCTTCAAGTGCACGCGCGAGCTCTTGTATGAGCAGTGCTCAGACCACATCACAGAGAACATCCCGAGCTCCGTGATGTTCGGCTCACGCCCAAGAATCGCGATGATTTTCTGGTATTCATCGCTCGTCAGATTGTGCTGAGCGATGAGATCTTTAGTAATAGGGGGCATGCCGGCCTACGTCATACTTCAGGCGTGACGGTCACCATGGCTTTCAAGAGAATCCCCTGGACTCCCCAAGGTTCAGCGCAATGAACGCATGCCACAGGTTGTGTTGTGATAACACAACGGGACCGGCAAAGCACCGATTTCGTACTCCACCGGTCCATCAGTCTAAATTCTACGACTTCGAGCGTACCTTAATGCACGTCCACTTTCACAGTCGCTTCAGCCGCCAAGGTTTGATGATCTTTATCTGCCGCCACAACCTTGATCTCATGGGAGCCTGGCGACATTCCCTTGACGGTCCCTTTCCATCCCTTCTGATACTCACCATCCACAAAGCAATGTGCATGCGTCGCCTGACTGCCCTTCGTGAGTTCATAGACAACTTCAACGTCACTCCCGACCTTGGCGCCCGGTGCAGGACTCTTAATGGCAAGCTTGCTGCCATCATCCGTTGCCGCAAATGCCGTGAAACCAGCCCCCAAGGTCAACATTCCAACTGCCGCAAACATTACTACTACACGCTTCATCTCGCCCCTCCTCATTTATAAAAAAGAAATATAAAACTGATCGATAAGCAACTGACCCAATACTTTACCGCGAGAATAGCCCATCTTCAATCCTCTGCCGCACGACCGCAGCTGGGTGATCGCAGACCCGTTCATCCCGCTCCAACCCGTTGCGTTGGTCCCATCGACGTGATCATCGATTGAAAGAGGAGCCGCCCATCTTCATTCCCCAACATCGCCTCTGCGCAGCGCTCCGGATGCGGCATCATCCCCAGGACATTGCCTTCGGCATTGCGGATGCCGGCGATATTATCGAGTGACCCATTGGGACAAGCTCCCGACGTCACTGTCCCATCGGCCGTACAATATCGGAAGATAATCTGTGCATTGGCTTGAAGACCAGCCAATGTGACTGGATCGGTATAATAGTTCCCGTCTGCGTGTGCGATAGGAATCTTGAGCACCTGTCCTGACTTATAGAGGCTCGTAAACGGGCTCGCAGCGTTCTCGACTTTCACATAGGCCTCACGACAGATGAAATACAGCGATTGATTTCGCAGCATGGCGCCGGGCAACAATCCTGCCTCCAAGAGAATCTGAAATCCATTGCAAATCCCGATCACCAACCCACCCCCAGCGGCAAACTGCTTGACCGCCTGCATGACCGGGGAGAACCGCGCGATCGCTCCTGTTCGAAGATAGTCGCCGTAGGAAAACCCACCCGGAAGGATGATCGCGTCCAACCCGGCTAAGGACGTTTCCTTGTGCCACACCATGGAGACAGTTTGCCCTAGCACATCCTGAAAGACATACCGGCAATCGTGATCGCAATTACTACCTGGAAAAACAACGACACCGATGTTCATACGTTCCGTCCTGAGTACTGCGCGAGGAGATTGCGTGAGAGTTCAAGATTTTCTAAAACACTCAGTACACAGCACTACCCCAGCTCGTACCGATATTCTTCAATGATCGTATTTGCCAAGAGCTTCTCGCACATCGCCTTCACTTCAGCCTCAGCTTTGGCCTTATCGGTCTGATTGAGGTCCAGCTCCATATACTTCCCGACACGAACATTGGCCGCATGCCTAAACCCCAGCGAGTCCAGCGCATGTTCGATCGCCTTTCCTTGTGGATCCAAGATTCCCTGCTTCAGGGTGACATGAATTTTGGCTTTCACAATGAACGCTCCCGCTTCTCTTCGGCTTCATTCAGCCGATCTACATATTTCTTGATCCACAGAATCACGGCAATGGTCAGCCCACCACAAAACACCAACCCCACGAACGCCCACCGCCACGGCGACTCGTGCAGCCGATAGGCCATCACCCCAATAATGGCCGCCCAGACCACCACCGACGCGATCAACCCATAATTTAAGTACGCCCGCAGCATCTTTCTCTCTTTTCTTCCTCTCCCCCCTAAATTGAAAAGGGTGATCTGGGATTACCAGGCGACTTGTACGAAGGCTCGGACTAGCCGCACCCACGATCGACGCGATCTGCAGAGCAGACGGCGAGCACTGTTCGAAGTTCCGTTTGAGTTTCACTCAAAACGGAACAAGTTGCGCAGCCGAGCAAAGGAAGTGGTAGGTGCGGTCGAGCCGAAGTGTTGGAGCCGGATAATTCCAGCTCGCCCTTTCACCACTATCCACATACCCTTTTCAGCACCTCCTGATAGGCCTCTTCGATCTTCCCCATATCCTTCCGGAACCGATCTTTATCCATCGACTCGCCGGTTGCCATATCCCATAAGCGACAGGTGTCCGGAGAAATTTCGTCTGCCAGGATCAATTTGTTATGGAACACTCCAAACTCGAGCTTGAAATCGACCAACTGCATCTGCCGTTCTGCAAAGAACGGCTTCAGAACTTTGTTCACCGCGTGTCCCTGTTCGCGCAGCTCCCGCAAGACACCAGGCGTTGCGACATTCATCAACCGCAAATGGTCGTCATTGACCAGCGGATCACCCAGCGCGTCGTTTTTGTAGTAAAACTCAACAATCGCCGGATCAATCCGATTCCCTTCTTTCAATCCCAGCCGCTTTGCCAGACTGCCTGCCACCGTGTTTCGAACCACGACCTCGACCAGGACAATTCGAACGCGCTTCGCAAGCATTTCGCGATCATTCAACCGTTCCACAAAATGGGTGCGTATCCCACTCTGCTCCAACAGTCGAAAGAGGCGCTCCGAGACCTTGTTATTGATCACCCCTTTTTCGACGATGGTGCCGCGTTTCTGGGCATTGAAGGCTGTCGCGTCGTCCTTGAAATACTGGATGACCTGGTCTGGATTCCCGGTCGAAAAAATTTTTTTAGCCTTGCCTTCGTAGAGCAGTTCCCCTATCGGCATGATCGGACCTCAACCTTCAGCTCACTGAACCAACGACTCCATCACCTCGTCGACCGATTGCAGCACCCCTAAGATCGTCGGATGACCAAGTCGACGAACATACTGGAACTCTTTCACCTTCTCAAGCGACAATACCAAATGATGAAAGTCTTCTAGTTTCGAGGTTTCAAAATAGGTAATGAAGTCCAGGTCATCCAAGCCTGTCGAGTGATACAGTTTCCGTTTGACCGTCTTCACGTATGGAAGTGCGGCGACGGTATGTTCTTGCATCATGCTAACCTGCTTCTCACGATCCAGTCCCCACCATTCGGCCGATTTCTTGACCGGGATGACGATCGCATAAGGCTTCTGACCCGGCTCGCTCGGAGCCATGAGGTCCGCCTTCATCTGCTCAGAAAATCCAGGAACATACGTTGGTTTCTTCGTCAGCCCATGCATGATTCCGGCTGTTTTGAGATGTCGCCCGAATTGACTACTCTTCAAGTCGAGCAGAAACGCTTGAATGTCACGCAATTCCATCGCATGAATACGGAACAACAGATCGGCATGATCGGAAAGGCCGCGAAGCACGTACAGATCGATCGCCACATGCTCACGATGTTGTTCGACTACCCCTTTAAGCGTTGCCAGACGAGCGATGCGGATCGAGGAATCGAGTTTTCCCCACTGGTCATCAAGTGCAAAGACGGCAAAACTTCCATAGACTCCGGCATCGGTCAGGAGTTTCTCCCGATCCACCCCCGCAGAGGCAGGAGCAAACCAGAGCCCTAAGAAAAGGACGCAACACATCGCCGTCCGGACGAACAGGAGCATCATGACCTCGCCCTCCTTTTCTTGACGCCGGACGACACGCTTGTTCGTCCGAATACCCGTCGATAGATTTGGTCGAGATGGCGCAGATAGTATTGCGGGTTGAAACAGGCGGCAATCTCGCGCCCCTTCAGATGTTGTGAGATAAAGGGATCCTTTTCAGCCAAGTCTTGCAGTGCGCCGCCCCCCCGCCAGGACGCCATCGCATTCCGCTGAACCGCTTCATATGACTCTTTTCGTTGCGCCCCCTTATCGATGAGTGCCAACAGCAATCGCTGTGAATAGACCAGGCCCCCGGTCAGTTCGAGGTTCCGCCGCATGCGATCCGGATAGACGACCAGATGCTCGATGAGATCGGTGACCTTGGCCAGCATGTAATCGACCAGAATCGTACTGTCCGGCATGATCACCCGTTCCACCGACGAATGGCTGATGTCCCGTTCATGCCACAGCGCGACGTTTTCCATAGCGGCCAGACTGTTCGCCCGCACGAGTCGGGCCAGCCCGCACAAATTCTCCGAGACAATCGGGTTCCGTTTATGGGGCATCGCCGAGGAGCCCTTTTGGCCTTCGGAGAAATACTCCTCGGCCTCGAGCACTTCCGTACGCTGAAGGTGACGAATCTCCGTGGCAAATTTCTCGATACTGGCCGCAAGCAGGGCGAGCGCCGTCGCATAGGACGCATGGCGATCTCGTTGGACCACCTGATTGGACACAGGATCAGCCTTCAAGCCGAGCTTGGCACAGACATACTCTTCAATCTCGGGCCCCTGGTGCGCAAAGGTCCCCATGGCCCCGGACAACTTGCCGACCGCGATCTCGTTTCTCACCGATCGCAACCGTGCGTGATGGCGGCCGACTTCCTCGTACCAGAGGGCAAGTTTCAACCCAAAAGAGATCGGCTCCCCGTGAATGCCGTGAGACCGCCCCACCATCACCAGATCCTTATAGCGGAAGGACTGCCGTTGCAAGACAACCAGCAGCCGTTCGACTCCGCCTAGAATCACGTCAAGTGCCTCGGTCATTTGCATGGCCAGTGACGTATCGACGATATCCGACGAGGTCAGCCCCATATGAAGAAACCGGTGATCTGGCCCCACCGTGTCCACAAGTGATTCCAGAAAGGCGATCACATCATGTTTCGTGACTCTCTCAATCTCAGCGATCCGGTCGACGTCGATTTTGGCCCTCTTTCGGATTCGAGCTGTGGTCCCACGAGGAGCCAGCTTGGCCTGTTCAAACGCCGCACAGGCCTGGAGCTCGACTTCCAGCCAGATCTCATATTTGTGCTTCAAGTCCCAAATAGCCTTCATTTGGGGACGTGTATACCGTTCAATCACCGTCCGTTCTCCTCCACATCGGCCGATTCGGTTCCGCCCGCTTCGCGGCCAATCGTGACTCGGTCGCCAATGCCTTGTCCAGCACGGCATTCACAAACTTGGAGGCGTCATCATCCCCGAAACTCTTAGCCAACTCAATCGATTCATCCATCGTAACCTTCGCAGGGACCTCGTCGACCCACAGCAACTCATAGAGCCCGGCCCGCAAGATATTGCGATCGACGACGGGCATGCGATTCACAGTCCAGTTCGTCGCATACTTCGCGATGGTGGCATCGAGCTCCTTTCGATGTTCCAGCACCCCCCGAACCAGCCGCTCCGCAAAGGCCCGTGACTCATCAGAAACGGAGTACTCGCGCCAAAACTCATCCAGACGAAGCTCGCCCTTTCCATGAATGTCGTGCTGAAAAAGAATCTGCAAGGCCCGCTCGCGGGCTTGGTGCCGGGTGCCCATAGTCAGAACGCTAACAAGTCATCACGGTAAAAAGTTGGCACGTTTACAGAGTGACACGCGAGATGTGTCACCGTTTTATTCGTCCTCCTGCCCAACGATGTTGACTTGCCGATTTTCCACTTTCCAACTCGCGAACACCTCCCCGAAGCATCCGCATGACCTTCACCATCTCGATCGCAGATTGTGCCGCCGCACCGCCACGGTTGAATTTCCTCTCGTCCGCACGTTCCTCTGCCTGCGCCACAGTCTCAGTGGTCAGCACGCCAAAAATAATCGGCACCCCAGTCTCTAAAGCAGCCTGACCGATTCCACGACTCACTTCCGAGCAGATGTAGTCGAAATGGGGCGTATCACCGCGAATCACGGCACCCAAACAAATCACCGCATCAAAGCGATTCGCCCGCGCCATCGTACGAGCAACCAGGGGGAGTTCAAACGCCCCCGGCACACGCACGATCTGAACGTCATTTGCAGCCACACCGCAGTGCGCCAGGGTGTCGGTACAGGCACGCAGCAACTTGCTGGTGATCCGCTGATTAAACCGTGCCGCGACAATGCCGAACCGAAGTCCCACTGCCGTACGTGCTGGTTTCTTCGCCATGAATTTCAAGACTCCATCCACCGGCTTATTCGGAATCATGCCGGCCTGGTAGACCCGCTCAGACCTTCTTAAGGAGATGCCCCAGCTTCGCTTTCTTGGTCTTCAAATACCGCACATTGGCCGCACGGGGGGCAATCTCAATGGGAACCCGCTCCACAACCTTGAGACCATAGCCTTCAATCCCAACGATCTTTCTCGGATTATTTGTAATCAACCGAATCTGGTGCAGACCAAGATTCGCCAAGATTTGTGCGCCGACACCGTAGTCACGGAGATCAGGCTTGAAGCCGAGCTGCAAATTAGCTTCAACCGTGTCACTGCCTCGATCTTGAAGTCCATAGGCCTTGACCTTGTTGAGCAACCCAATGCCTCGGCCTTCCTGATTCAAATACAACAGGACTCCTCGGCCTTCCTTCTGGATGATGTCCATTGCGGAGTGGAGCTGGTCACGACAATCGCACCGCAGTGACCCGAGCGCATCGGCGGTCAGGCATCCGGAATGGACGCGAACCAGCGTCGGCATCCCGCCCTCAAGTCGTCCCTTCACCAACGCAATATGGGTCACGCCGTCGATTTGATTCTCAAACGCAACCGCCTCGAACTCACCAAACGTAGTCGGCAGCCTTGCGCTCGCTGCCCGTTTGACGAAGGTTTCCCTCCGCATCCGGTATTCGATCAAGGCCTTCACCGTCACCATCTTCAGTTTATGAGCCTTCGCAAATTTCGCCAGCTCCGGTACCCGAGCCATGGTCCCGTCGGCATTCATAATCTCACAAATCACTCCGGCAGGCTTGAGCCCGGCCAACCGTGCCAGATCTACCGATCCTTCGGTTTGTCCGGCACGCCGAAGCACACCCCCTGTTTGCGCCTTGAGCGGGAACACGTGTCCAGGGCGAGCGAGATCGCTCGGCTTACATTTTGAGTCGATCGCCACATGAATAGTCGTGGCTCGATCGGCAGCGGAAATACCGGTCGTAATGTCTTTCCGCGCATCGATCGAGACCGTAAACGCCGTCCCGAACATGGCGGTATTCTCCGCAGCTTGCTGGGGCAACTGCAATTCTTCCACCCGTTCAGGAGTCAAGGCTAAACAAATCAGGCCACGGGCATGCTTTGCCATAAAGTTGATCGCCTGCGGAGTGACCTTTTCTGCAGCGATGACGAGATCCCCCTCATTTTCACGATCTTCATCGTCAACGAGGATGATAAATTTCCCCTTCTTGATATCCCGAATCGCGTCTTCAATGTGATTGAACGGGCTAGGCATAAGGTACCCAATCTAGCACTTCAGACCGAACCTTGAACATGATTTTTTTGCCGGCTGCTTGAATGACAGGGGTTTTCAGGAAGGAAGATTCACCGGGGACGATCCGTTCGGACGTAACGCCACCATCACGGTCCCCCAGGCACAAACCGCAAGCCCGGCAAAGAGCCAACACCCTAGCTCGTAGCTCCCGGAGAGCCCCTTCATCGTGACGATCAGAATCGGGAGCACAAATCCACCGACGGCACCTGCCGCACCGACTACACCCGAAGCCAATCCGATATCCTGGGGAAACCATTCGGCGACAAGCTGAAAGACCACGCCGTTGCCGAACCCCATCGCCGCCGTCGCGACCACCATCATCACGACACCCATGCTGTGTGACGGACTCACGACGGCAACGACCGCCCCCGCAACAGCCGGCAACACATAATAGAGCGCCCGCAATCCCCCGTGCCGATCCGCCACATACCCGCCGACCGGACGGATCACACTGCCGATCAATCCACAGAGGGCCGCTACAATCCCAGCCGGAATCGCCTCGACACCATACACATCATGCAGTAAGAGTGGGATCACGCTGCAGAGCCCCACAAAGCCACCAAAGGTGACCGCATAGAGGAAGCAGAGCCAATAGGCCGATCGCTGCTGAATCAGCTCCACGACATGATGCCACCAGGCCCCCACGCAGACATCAAAAACCGGTGGCGTTCGTGGGACCAGCAACTCAAAGCCGACCAGGGTCGCCGCAACAACAGCGGCCATGATCCCACAGACCTGATGCCAGTCCATCACAGCCGCCCAACGCGGCGCCAAGAAGAGAATCAATACTGTACCGACATTCCCTGAGGCAGCAATACCCAGGATGAGTCCCTGAGCCGGAGGAGGATAGGCACGGCTGGCGATCGGAAGCGCCACGGCGAAACTCGCCCCAGCCACACCGAGACCAAGTGAAAAAACCAGTGCCTGCCCATAGCCGGTCACCCCGCCCCATCCCCACAACAACACCAGTAACTCCACCGCGAGAATCACAACCGCCGTATGGCGTGCCCCCAACCAATCCGCACTCCATCCGGCGACCATCCGTAACACGGCTCCACCGAGAAGGGGCAAGGATACCAGCCAGGCGACCTGGGCATCCGTCAACTGCAAGGCGGCGGCGAGCGGGAGGCTCATTGCCGCGACCAGCAACCAGACCATAAAACTGACCGTGAGGTGAACCCAGGCTCCTACCAGCGACGGCCAATGACCGCTTTTCACAATCCTCCAGACCTCGGACACCCTGTACCTCCCTATTCAGCCAGGCACTATAGGGGAGCCCCTTTGATGAGCGCAAGAGACCTCAGGCCCTTTCGTAAGACACCCTTCAGACGGCTCATTTCTGCTATAGTCACGCTCGCGATGAGTGACCAGGACCGGGTACAGAACGAGTCGGGCGAAGCCCTGGAGCCGGAAATCCTTGAGCCGCCAGATGACAAGGAGATCGAGGCCGACGCCGCATCACTGGTGCTGGACATCCCTGCCTCCGGCGGCTCCCAGCCTGCCGACAGCACCTCCGTGGTACCGGTTACCGCGCTGCAACAATACCTGGCCGAAGTCCGCCGTCACCCCTATCTGTCGAAAGAAGAAGAGCTGCAGCTCGTCCAGGAATACCGCACCCATGGCAGTCGAGAGGCGGCGGTCAGACTCATCATGGCCAACTTGCGCGTATCCGTGTCGATCGCAGCCGAGTATCTCCATACCGGCGCCGACCACATGGACCTGATACAAGAAGGCAACGTCGGCCTGATGCAGGCCATCAAAAAATTCGACCCCTCCAAGAACGTTCGTTTCTATGCCTATGCCGCCTGGTGGTCCCGGGCCTACATTCTCCGGTATCTCTTGCATACCTTTCGACTGGTGAAGGTCGGTACGACGCAGGACCAGCGGAAGCTGTTCTACAACCTCAAGAAAGAAAAGGCGAAGCTCGAACGGGAAGGGTTCTCACCCGATACGAAATTACTCGCCGACCGCTTGAATGTGCGTGAGCGTGACGTGATCGAGATGGACCAACGCCTCGGCAATTGGGAACTCTCGCTCGACCAGCCGATCGGAGAAGATCAAGAGGGGACGCTGCTGGACATCCTCCCCTCACACCAGGAACCCGCAGATGAACAGCTCGCGAACCACCAACTTCGGATGCTCTTCCAGTCAAAACTAGCCGAGTTTATTAAAACCTTGGATGAGCGGGACGAGGATATCCTAAGAAATCGTATTTTGTCCGACCAGCCCCTCACTTTGGATGACTTAGGGGAAAAGTACGGCATTACCAAGGAACGAACCCGTCAACTAGAGGCGCGCATCATCAAACGCCTCCGCGACTACATGAAAAAAGACATAAAAGATTTCGATAGCCTCCGAACATGAGGCCCCGGCCATTCTACCCTAGCCTCGTCCTGCCCAAATAGACATAGAGTATTGGTATCACAATACGTTATGATGCCCGATCATCGGGAGGGAAAAGAACGTCCGGGCGATAAAAATCCTCGCCTCCCCCTCTTGACTTGTGCCAACCAAGGGCTATCTCCACTCTCAGCCACACGGCTTCTTGGGATCACAAGCGAGTTCCGCTCAATTCCCAAACCGTCAACACCTAACGAATTAACTTTCATCAGGAGGAGGTTCTGCTATGGGTACCGCTGAGAAGGAGAAAAAGAATGTGGCCAAGGGGTTTCAACCCCTGGGTGAACGAGTGTTTGTGACCTATACCGAAGAATTGGAACGGACCGCCGGCGGCATTTATGTGCCGGATTCAGCAAAAGAAAAGCCACAACGGGGAGTCGTGCAAGCGGTCGGCAAGAAGGTGGAAAACGTCAAGGTCGGTGATCACGTCCTGTTCGACAAGTATTCGGGCAGCAAGCTTCGCATTGAGGATGAAGAGTGCTTGATTCTCAAGGAAGAGGACATCCTTGGGATCTTCACGACATAGCATCAATGGAAAAGTCGGCAAGTCTGAAAGCGACGAGATGCACTTTCTGACTTTTAATCTGTACAAACTTTCGCAACTTTTGACTAAAACGGAGGAACGATAATGGCAAAGCAACTTTTGTACGGCGATACAGCGCGCGCCTCCATCCTGAAAGGGGTGAACCAGCTCGCAGACGCCGTGAAGGCAACCCTCGGCCCGAAGGGGCGGAATGCGATTCTCGATAAGAAGTTCGGCGCCCCCACGATCACCAAGGACGGCGTCACCGTGGCGAAGGAAGTCGAGCTGAAGAACCCGTACGAAAATATGGGCGCGCAGCTGGTCCGTGAAGTGGCCAGCAAGACCAGTGATACGGCCGGCGACGGGACCACCACCGCCACCGTGTTGGCTCAAGCCATCTTCCGGGAAGGCGCCAAGAACATCACCGCCGGTGCCAATCCAATGGAAATCAAGCGGGGTATCGACAAGGCCGTCGAAGCCGTCACCGCCGAACTCAAGAAGCTCAGCAAGCCTTGTCAGAATAAGACCGAGATCTCCCAAGTGGGCACCATCTCGGCCAACAATGACAAGACCATCGGCGACTTGATCGCGGAAGCCATGGAGAAGGTCGGCAAGGACGGCGTCATCACCGTGGAAGAAGCCAAGTCCATGACGACCTCGTTGGACGTGGTCGAGGGCATGCAGTTCGATCGCGGCTATATTTCTCCGTACTTCGTCACGAATGCAGAGCGGATGGAATGTTCCGTGGAAGAGCCGCTCATCCTGATCAACGAAAAGAAAATCAGCAGCATGAAGGATCTCCTCCCGCTGCTCGAGCAGGTCGCCAAGATGGGCAAGCCCCTCGTCATCCTCGCGGAAGAAGTCGAAGGTGAAGCGTTGGCCACCCTCGTGGTGAACAAGCTGCGCGGCACCTTGAACGTCGCTGCGGTGAAAGCACCGGGTTTCGGTGATCGTCGTAAGGCCATGCTGGAGGACATTGCGATCCTCACCGGCGGCCAGGTGATCTCGGAAGATATCGGGATCAAGCTTGAGAACGTCAAGCTGACCGACCTTGGGCGCGCCAAGCGTGTCACGATCGACAAAGACAACACCACGATCGTAGAAGGCTACGGCGATTCCAAGAAGATCGAAGGCCGCGTGAAGCAGATCAAGGCCCAGATCGACGAGACCACGTCCGACTATGATCGTGAGAAGCTGCAAGAGCGGCTGGCGAAGATCGTGGGTGGCGTGGCCGTCATCAATGTGGGCGCCGCGACCGAGACCGAGATGAAGGAAAAGAAGGCCCGCGTCGAAGACGCCCTGCACGCCACCAAAGCAGCGGTGGAAGAAGGCATCGTCCCTGGGGGCGGCGTCGCCTATCTTCGTTGCATCAAGGCCATCGATGCCATCAAGGACATCCCGGCGGAGCAGAAGGTCGGACTCGATATTGTCCGGCGTTCACTCGAAGAGCCGATCCGACAGATCGCGACGAATGCCGGCGCGGAAGCCTCGGTCATTGTCGGCAAGGTTCGGGAAGACAAGACCGCCAACAACGGCTACAACGCCGCCTCGGACGAATATGTCGACATGATCAAGGCCGGTATCATCGACCCGACCAAGGTGTCGCGCTGCGCATTGCAGAACGCGGCCAGCGTGGCAGGGTTGATGCTCACGACCGAGGTTATGATCACAGAACTCCCTGAAGAGAAGAAGGAACCAGCCGCCGGCGGTGGACATGGCCACAGCCACGGCATGGAGGGGATGTACTAATTAGCTGATAGCTGACAGCTCTGAAGGGCTCGGTGGGAAACCACCGGGCCCTTCGTGTTTCTGGCCCCTCCCTACTCTCTCCAAGAAATGCCTCCACCGCAAGTTCAAACGCAGGAGGGTTCATGCCGGCGATTAATCCCCGGGTAAATGTCGTACTGGACGAACCGCTCTATCAAAGCCTCCGTCGATGGGCAAAACGCGACGGCATCTCATTATCATTGAAAGTCCGCGACCTCGTGAAGGATGCGCTGGACATTGAAGAAGATCGAGTGCTGACTGATATTGCCGAGCGGCGGATGGCAACGTTGGATCGAAAGACCGTAAAGACCCATGCGGAGGTGTGGGGTACGTCGAAACGTCCGAGGCGATGAGTGCCGTTCTCCCTCCACTACCACCCCGCTGTCGGTGAGGAAGATATCCCAAACATCCCGCGTAACCTTCGCCGTCGGATTGCTGAGGCTATCGAAGCTCGTCTGACTCTTCAACCTCACTAATACGGAGTGCCTCTTCGGAAAACCCTCAAAGGCTATTGGAAACTTCGCGTTGGAGATTACCGAGTGGTGTACAAGTTGGAGAAAGATGACGTGTTGATTCATGCCGTCCGGTACAGAAAAACGGTCTATGACGACATGCTACGCAGAATCGATCAGGACAATTAGCGCCTGCCACTGTTCGCAGACTTCACCAGAACCATCCGATCGGCAGGTAAAGCGAGAATATGATTTTTAAAGTGCAGTCCGAGGCAAATTCTTCCGAAAGGGAGCTGAGTTGAACTTCCCCATTTATGTCGATGGCCCCATGCACAAGCGACTCGAGCGCCTGGCTAAGCGCAAAGGAAAACCAGTGACGGGTCTAGTGAATCAATTGTTCAAGAGGGACCGGAGTTGCTGGAAAGCTTGTGTAACTCCAGGCGGCCAAACCGCGTACGGGAGAGACTCACCCAATTTGGGCGAGCCTCTCCCACTGAGTACGGCTCTAATTCACATTACAAACTGTCGGGGTTCCTCCAGGCAATGGGCTTGGCGCTTGATCAAGCCATGCATTCACCGGCGTTACCGACACAGTGCATTGCGCGTCCACCACGATGTCAAACACATGCCACCAGACCCTAATCCCTTCACCCACTGGTGGGGCAAAGACGGTGATGTTTCCATTTTGCGCGAGTTCTACTCGCCCAGGCGACTCTGTAATATTGGAAATATTGGAATCATTACGCCGGCTGTAGTTATGCACAACATAGCGATAAGTCCCTTGCATCAACTTGGTGATGGTGACGAAACCGCCCTCTCTATTATCTTGAGAAAATCTCATTCTGAACACATGGCACAGCGGACATCGTGCACACCTCTTCAGTGCACCGCAATACAGGCGAGACTCAACGAGCAAGAGCCATACCGATCGAAATGGTTACTCCTGGCTATCGCTCTGGTTTGCAATGACTGTATTCTGTGGGAAATTGGTGACTTGGCAGGTACCAACCACACTACTAAACTGCCAGCGAAGAGAGGAGAATCCCTGGTGTATCTAAGCGGATTCAGAATCTAATTCGATACAGTCCCGCAGCGCCTCGTTTGTAACCCACGAGATACCCTGTCGCCGTGCCCTCCGCACCAGTTGCCTGCAAGTCTCTCATTTGCGGCCATACCACATAAGGATTGACACCGTTCTGTTCACGCTGAAGCCTTCGGCCGTGACATTTACTCAACCAGCAGCTCGTCGGTGAGTTGAAGACTGGAACGAGAGATGAATAATAGTTTTGATGGAGAACTATCAAGAACGACCATCAGGGAACTCAAAAGGAGATCATTCGAGTGTTTCAGGGCAGGTCTAATAAGCTTGTCCGACTGAGATCGCCGAAGTTAAGTTTTCGCAAATGGCTCAGTGCGAGACTGTCGAGCCCTGGGTGTTTTACTCTTACTCACTGCTACGATTTTACGCCTACCATTTTCAGCGTGGCCTTGAAGACCACTGAAGTCTTCGGTTCCACAACAAGCGACTGGAAGGTCCGATGCACCAGCTCGGTGTGTCGCTGATGGTCGGCCTGGAAGGATTCGACTGCCTTCTTGCGATCCTCAGCCCCATACCCCATTCGAACGGCGCACCGTTCCAATTCATCTGCTT
>NZ_JBUBKD010000076.1:0-12670 GCF_054902215.1 Nitrospira sp. CMX1
GTTCATAATGAATCTGGATGGTCTTGTGCGCGAGAAACAGATCGTAGTAGGCCTGCTTGAGACGGGCCACCAGTTCCCGCTCCTTCGCGCGCAGCGCCTGTTCGGTCATCTCGGCTGACCGACTCGCTATGTCGCCCTTCAGAGCCAGTTTGCCGGGGAACGGGAAATTCTGTGAGAGGCCGAAGATGCTGTTGTCCGCCCGCGCGACGTTGAAAGTCTGCGGGAAATTCCACAAGTGCACGGACAGGGTGGGGTCGTCCAATGATCGGGCCTGGGCAATCCGATTCGTGGCAGCTTCCCATTGCTTGCGCGCCGCCACAAGTTCTGGATTTCTGGCCAAGGCTTCTGGGATCAGATCCGGTAACACCAAGGACAGTTGTGCCGTCTGCTCGACTGCATGGGCGACATAGCGTGCGCCTGTGGCGAAGATCGTGCTCAGGACTGTTATGGCCAGCAACAAAACCCGAATTGAAAGAGTCATGTGAGGATCCCTCCCCAAGAGCTTTCCTGCCCACGTCTGTCACGGATCTCAGAGTCTCGTCCCGCTACAGAAAAAACGACGGGATGAGCTCAGGCTCAGAGCAGGGCAGATAACGCCATGATGAAACGGTATAAGGAAGGGCCGGAGAGATCAGATACGAAGCACTGTGCTTGCGAGAGACTGATGTGGAGGAGAACTCGATTCGAGAGAGTGATAGGGGTGGAAGATACGTTGGAGTTGACGGCTCACAGTTGGAAGCGCCGGTAGAATATGGTCTGCCGACCAATGATGGTCCATGTACAATAAAGACGACTGTGGGGAGGACTCTACCCCCAGAGTTTTGAAGGCATCACACAGTTGCCGAGCCGATTGCTCATCTGGGGTTGAGCAGCCGTTCCCCATCGAGGCATCGGTGGTTCCCGACAATGGTAGGAGACAGGCGTAGGCATTGAAACTGAACGCCAGCAGGAACACCACAATGGTTACGGCGAGAAAAGATTGCGAGCGATGGAAACGTATCCGCATAGCGTCAGTCTATCCCTCGTCTATGTTACCCGTCAACGGCATGATTAATACACAATCACTCGATCGGCCGACGCAAACAGATCTACCATCTTGGCCAGTGGAATCGGGGTGACTGAAGCGGCCACTCGCGCTGGATCGACGTTGTAGAGCAGCATCATGGTCCGGTTGCCGTAAATCTCGACCCCGAGCTTGTTCTTCAGAAAGTCGAAATACTCGCCGTAGTAGTGTGGGATCTGGTCAAGCGGCACGCCCATCTGCTCCGAGAGGCTCTGGCGCTCCCGTTCAGGAAGCCCGGCACGATCGAGCGCGGTTGAGCCTGATCCGATCAACCCTCTGAACCAGCCGAAGCCCTTCGTGACCGACGTCACGGCACTGGCGTCCACCAGGATCGTGACTTTGTGACCGGCCTTTACAGCCGCCCAGGCGACATTCGGCACCGCGCAAATCTGCGCATCGTCCTCGGCCAGCGAGGTCTTCATGTGGATCAGGATGCGGGCCGGCTCAGCTTGCTGCGCCTGAGCAAAGTTGGGTGCGAGCAAAGTGATGACGGCAAGGACCATTACACTGCTGACTGTGTGCCACATTGCGTGCGACCTCCTTATTGAGAGATAGATTGTTTCCACGCTGCACCGGAAAAGATATGCCTACGCTTGCAAGTCCCGTCGCATATCCTCGAACTCTTGTTTGCTGATCTCACCGCGAGCATACCGTTTCTTGAGGATATCCAGGCTCGATTCTGGCCGATCAGCGATCCCCTGGCCCATCAGCCATCTGACGAGGTAGACGACGCCGGAGACCACCAACACCCAGAACAGCACCATAAATAGCAGCCCCGCGCCCATCATGGGCATCCATCCACAGTCCGTCATCTCACACCTCCCTGCCGAGGTTTTCCTCACAATCCAATTCCGCTACCCGGCGCAACAGGACAGCTTGCTCACATCCTTCTTGAAGGTCAGCGCGGCCAGTTTCAGTCCCTCGACCATTGTCAGATAAGGATGAAATGTGTCGGCGAGATCCTGCACGCTTAGCCCGAACCGAATGGCAAGCGTCGCCTCCTGGATCACTTCGCCGGCCTCCGCCGCGAGCACATGTGCGCCGAGCAACCGGTCCGTCTCTTCTTCGGCCACCAGTTTGATAAGACCCTTGTTGTTCCGTGCCGCCAAAGCACGCGGAACATGGTCGAGCGGGAGGACGGCGGTTCGCACACACCCCCCCTGTTGTTTGGCTTTCTCTTCCGTCAGCCCAACGCTGGCGATCTGCGGATCGGTGAAGGTGACATAAGGTAAAGCTCTGAGATCATAGACCTTGCCCACGCCGGTGAGCGCATTTTCGGCCGCCAGTCCACCCGCATACGCGGCCACATATACATACATGGGATCGCCGATGCAGTCGCCGGCCGCATAGATGTCCGGATTGGTGGTCTGCAGGCGCTCGCTTACCACGATCTCGCCTTTGTTTCCCAACTTCACCCCAGCCTGGTCCAATCCTAATCCGCCGCTGTTCGGACGCCGGCCGGTAGCGACCAGCAGGCGCTCCGCCCTGCAAATCTCCGGCTTCCCATTTTCCTCAGTGTGCACGAGGTATTCCCCATCTCGGCGCTCGACGCGAGTGATTCTGACGTTTGTGCAGATCCGAACCTTTTCATCTTCGAGATAACGAACGAGCGCCTGGCCGATCTCAGGCTCCTCTGCTCTCGCCACGTGCGGCCCTGTTTCCAGTACCATCACGCGGACACCGAACCGTGTAAAGAGCTGCGCAAACTCTAGGCCGATGCTGCCACCTCCGACGATGATCATCGAGGCAGGGAGAGCGTCCAAACTGAGTGCTTGTTCGCTGTCGAGAAACCCGGCGTCCTGAAGCCCGGGTATCGGCGGTGCCCAAGGCGAAGAGCCGGTCGCGACCAGGATCTTGCCCGGCTCAGAGACGGTGCCGTTGACACGTACCCGGCGTCCGCCCAAGAGTTGAGCTTCACCACGGACGATCGTGATATTCGGGTACACGGCGGCGACATCGACATATTTCCCCTGGCGTAAGGCCGCGACCAGCTCATCCTTTTGCTGGACCACGCGCTGCCAGTCTGAGGGTGGGGGACAGGCCATGAGTCCTTCAAATTGCGGGTAAGCCGCGTGATAGCAGAGTTCCGCGGCTTTGATCAGGGTTTTCGACGGCACGCAGCCGATGTTGACGCAAGTTCCGCCGATCGTCCCTTTTTCCACGATGGCCACCCTGGCCCCGAGCTCCGCCGCCTTGATCGCCGCAGCAAAGGCTGCCGACCCGCCGCCGATGGTCATCAGGTCGTAATCGGTAGTCTGGGGCATCTGGTGTCCTCCCACAATCGAATGATTAGCTCGACCTCTCGCATGCAGCTCTCAGTGAGTGCAGCAGGTTGCTTCAGTGGCCGGCTTATCCCTGCTGATACATTCCTTGTACGCCGCATAAGCCTTGAGAGCCCATTCCTCTCCAGGACAACCCTGCATCGTCATGGCGACTTCGAGGAACTCGATCAATTCCTCCTGTGTGATGCCTTTGTCGCACGCCATCTTGACATAGGCTCGGATACAGGGCTCACATCGGATCGCAATAGAGATCGCCATGGCCGTGAGCAGTTTATACTTGGCAGCCACGGTTGCATCTCGATAGGCTTCCTGCCGCATACGCAGAAGACCGCCCGTGACTTTCGGGCTCAACTTTCTCAGTTCGGCAAATAGTCCGGTTTCAACATTGGTTGTTTGATCCATGATGCTGTCTCCCTTCTCCCTCTCCCCATACCTCTTGCCTCTCGCCTATTTTGCGAGCACCCGCGCCTTGTACATCGACAGCGGGCTACTCGCGGCTTCGACAGCCTTGACCAGCGCCTCCGTACCCACTATGTTTGCATCGAACGTCACCGAGGCGCGCGCGTCAGAATAATCGGAGAAAAAGATCCATTTCTTTTCCACCCTGAACTCGACCGTACTGACGCCCGTGACCTTGGCGAGCGCTGCCTTCACGTCCTTGACGCAAGCCCCGCACGTCATGCCGTCGATCTGCAAAGTCACCGTCTGAACCCCCTGGTTCTCAGCCGCAAGACCGGAATGAACAGCCACGCCCACGGTCATGGCGCTGATCAGCACAACCAATCCAAACTGACGCCACATACTTATTCACCTCCCCTTTGCCTTTCCAAAATCTCACAGCCCCAACCAATACGGGGCCAAGATCAGCACCAGCGCGAGGACTGCCAACGCCCACAGCACGGTCCGATTTTCCCGGCTCATCGCTCCCGGAGTGCACACTTCCCCCAGCACGCACACGGACTTCGGCTGCCGGTAGGCCTGATAAAAGCTGAGGCCCAGCAAAAGCATCGTCAGACCGATGAAGACCGGCCGATAGGGCAAGAGTGCCTTCAGAAATCCGGCCGTGCCGGCCAGAAATCCTGTCGCCCCAATACCAACACCGAGGGCGGCAAACACCACCGGCCCGATGCAGCAGATCGAGGCGAAGAAGGCGGCCACGAGCCCACCAACAATTGTTGTCGTTCCGCCTCTCGTCAATGGTGGCCCTCACTCATTCCGCTTGCTCGATTCTTGTGAGCCTCTCTTTTCCCATCTTCCAGACTCGCCAGAATCGGACAGTGCGCTGTTAGCCGCCTAGTCTGGCAGGCGCGGACTAAGCTCCGCAGCGCCGTTGCAAGGGATTGCAGATTCCGAACTTTGGCTTCTACATGTTTCAACTTGGCCTCCGCTTTTTTTTGGACATCCCCACAGCGGGCCGTCGATCTGACACGAAGATCGAGGAGTTCCTCGATCTCATGAAGTGTAAAACCCAACGCCTGGGCATTTTTAATGAAGCGGAGACGTCGCTGCGCCTCATGGTTGTAGAGTCTGTAGCCGGATGGCAGCCGAGATGTGGGGCCGAGTATGTGGCGTCGTTCGTAGTAGCGAATCGTTTCGATATTCACCCCAGCATCTTTTGCGAGCTGTCCAATTGTGAGTATGGTCGACATGTTCACCTCATAGATGAAGATACACCCTGTACCATAGTACCGAGTCAAGTAGGCTGTAGTCTGTTCATCCTCTTCCTAACTCTAAGGATCTCTTCAATGTGAGACTTTCCTCAACCGCCTGCACGGGCCAGTCTCTGGCGGTGGTGTGACTGTAAGCCAGCTCACAGAAGTGATATGCCTTTCCCTGTATATTGACTTATGCACTTATCTAGATAGACGTAGGAGCGATATAAAAGAACGGATCTTTCACGAAAAACAGTGTCACCAGAGGAGACTATGCCGATCGACGAAATCACCCAGAAAGTCAGTGACCGGTACGCGCGGGCTGCCGCGACAGGCGAGCAGATGTGTTGTCCGACGAGTTACGACCTCGCAGACCTGAAATCATTTATCCCGGACGAGGTGCTCAAGATTTCCTATGGGTGCGGCACGCCAGCCGGTTTAAAGACCGTCCGTTCCGGCGAGACGGTCCTTGATATTGGTTCCGGTGGAGGAATCGACTGCTTCGAGGCCTCACGACTGGTTGGCCCATCTGGACACGTGATCGGCCTCGACATGACCGACACGATGTTGGAAATCGCGCGTCGTAATGCGCCGATCGTCGCAGCGAATCTGGGCTATGCCTCCTCCAATGTGGAGTTTCGAAAAGGCCTGGCGGATGCAATGCCGGTGGCCGACAACTTGATCGATCTGATCATCTCCAATTGCGTCATTAACCTGGCACCCGATAAGCGCAAGGTCTTTCGGGAGATGTTCCGTGTCACCAAACCAGGTGGGCGTTTTACCATTTCCGACATTGTGTCAGACCAGCAGGTCCCGCAATACCTAGTGCACGATGCTCAGAGATGGGGTGATTGTCTCTCCGGCGCCTTGACGCTCGCAGACTACGTTGCCGGTATGGGTGAAGCCGGGTTTCTCGGTATCCATCTCGCCACGTCCTCTCCCTGGCAGGTCATCGACGGAATTCATTTCTTCTCCGTGACGCTGACCGGCTATAAGCTCGCGACGCCTCTCACGGCCCCGACCGCTCGCTACGCGACACTTCGAGGACCTTTCAGCCGTGTGATGGATGAATGTGGCATCAGTTACCAGCGAGGGGTCTCGCAACCAATCGGGCCCGAGACGGCGTTGTTGCTGAGTCAGCCGCCTTTTGTCCAAAATTTTGTGCTGTCCCATGAACCAATCTTGTTCGAGCGATCGGATGCGCGCTGGAGGGCGGTGTCGCCCACACAAGCCCCTTGCATGTGGAAAGGAGACTTCGCCCTCCTCGCAGGACCGTTTCTCGAAGTGGCCGATGACGATCATCACGTCTATCGACGGGGAAAACCTCTGGAGGTGTGCTCTAAGACTCTCACAGTGTTGACAACTGAAGAGTACGCTCCACATTTCGTGATCATCAACCGCGCCGGCGAACGGGTGAATGGCGGCGAGGTGACGTGTTCACCGGCTGGAGGCTGCTGTTGAGGAAGCCCGCTGCCACTCGAACCAGGCTTACCGTGGACCAATGCGCCCTGACGCTCAAGGCCCTGGCGGACCACACGCGGTTGCGTATCCTGGAGTTGTTACTGGTTGAGGAGAAATGCGTGACGGACCTCGTGCGGCACTTACACTGTCCGCAACCGCACATCTCCCATCATCTTCGGATTCTTCGAGATGCCGGATTAGTTGAAGGAATTCGGGATGGCCAGCAGGTGTGCTATCGCATTGCGCCAAGGGTTCAACACCTGCTCGCCAATCGGCAAGGACGGGCGCTCAACTTCGGATGTTGCGAGCTGCGATTCCCGGATCCGGTGTTCAGCCATGTTAAGCGTAGGACACACCTGCTGACGTGATGGTGGATTTTCGAGGTGCTTCTCGCGTGCTCACGGAGACACAACCATGCCGCTGACTTTACTCGGACGACAGAATCCTCTTGCCTCCTCCGATGAACAACTCAAAGTTCTTATGGATACAGTCGGGTGTCCTCCATTCGAACGACGTCTCGATCAGGCCGGCTTATTCCCGCTCCATGCCACGGGGATCACCATCCTTCAGATCAACGTCGGCAAACTCTGCAACCAAACCTGCCGACATTGTCACGTCGATGCGGGACCGGATCGTACTGAAATCATGTCGGATGAGATAGCCGATCTCTGTCTCGCGGCGTTGGCGAAGACCGACATTCCCACCATCGATATTACGGGCGGGGCACCGGAACTCAATCCGAACTTTCGCCGGCTGGTCGAACGGGCCCGTACCCTCGGTCGTCATGTGATCGATCGGTGCAACCTCTCCGTCTTGCTACTTCCCTCCCAAGCGGATCTTGCTGAATTTCTGGCTGCCCACCACGTCGAAATCATCGCCTCACTTCCGGCCTATCGCGCCAGTCAGACTGATGCACAGCGCGGAGACGGCATCTTTGAGAAATCCATCGAAGCCCTCGCGCGTTTGAACCGACTCGGGTACGGGCGACCGGAGAGCGGCCTCGCCCTGAACCTCGTGTACAATCCGGTCGGCGCGTTTCTCCCGCCGAAGCAAGAGGCGATCGAAGCCCAATTTCGGAAAGAGCTCCGGACACGGTATGGCATCGACTTCAACCATCTCTATACCATCACCAACATGCCGATCAGCCGATTTCTCGAGTTCCTGACCGAGAGTGGGAACTACAACGCCTATATGGAACGTCTGGTCAGTGCCTTCAACCCTGCCGCTGCGGCAGGTGTCATGTGCCGATCGATGATTTCCGTGGGGTGGGACGGCACCCTGTACGATTGCGACTTCAATCAGATGCTTACGCTGCCGGTCAAGGAAGGAATGCCGCGCCATATTCGCGACTTTGATCCCACCCGCCTCAGCACACGCAGAATTGTGATGGGCAACCACTGCTATGGGTGCACGGCCGGCGCCGGCTCGTCCTGCGGCGGATCGGTCACTTAAAGAAGTATCCACGACTAAGGTATGGAGACATCTCGATGCATCGATATATCGGTTTATTTCGGCAGAACATATCCGGCTTTCTCGCCGCGTCATGTGTTGTGGTCTTCTTAGGAACTCCGGGATTAGCGTCATCCCAGATAACCACGACAGATCAACTGTCGGGCAAACTGGTGATTACGGGCTCCAGCACTGTGGCTCCATTGATCGCCGAGATCGGCAAGCGCTTCGAGCGGCTCTACCCCAAGGTGCGAGTCGATGTGCAGACAGGTGGCTCATCGCGTGGAGTCGCCGACGCGCGCCAGGGTCTAGCCGACCTCGGCATGGTCTCACGGGGGATGAAAGCTGAGGAGAAGGACCTGCATTTTTTTCCCGTCGCCCGCGACGGGGTTGGCCTCATTGTCCACAAGGACAATCCGGTCCAGACCCTCACCGACGAGCAAGTGATCGCGATCTACACGGGCAAGATCACGAATTGGAAGGACGTGGGTGGGAAAGATGCTCCCATCACCGTCGTGAACAAAGCCGAGGGTCGGTCCACATTGGAACTGTTCCTCCACTACTTTAAGCTGAAGAATACGGACGTGAAAGCGCAGGTGGTGATCGGCGACAACGAGCAGGGGGTCAAAACCGTCGCCGGCAATCGCAACGCCATCGGGTACGTCTCCATCGGGACGGCTGAATACGACGAATCACAAGGAGTCCCGATTCAGCTCCTCCCGGTTGGAGAAGTCGCCGCTTCCACTGAGACGGTGCAGAATGGAACGTTCCCCCTTTCCCGTCCGTTACACATTATCACCCGGACTCCCCCGGCCGGATTGGCCAAAGCCTTTATCGACTTCGCGCAGTCCAAGGCGGTTCATGACATCATTAAGCAGCAATACTTCGTCCCACTGGGCGATTGACGAGATCTTGTGCTGGCTGTTGCGCGGTGTCGCGGCCATCGCTGGCACCATCGTCCTGCTCATCGTCGCCTTTCTGATTATGGAGGCACTTCCTGTTCTCCATCACGTCGGGCTGCAACGATTCTTTACCGACCCTTCCTGGCATCCAGCAGAGGGTTTTTACAACCTCACCCCAATGTTGTGGGGAACGCTGTTCGCCATGGCCGGTTCTGTGCTGATCGCCACACCCATAGGCATTTTCTCCGCCGTCTTCTGCCATTACTATGCACCAACGATGGTTGCCCGGCCCTATCGACGCCTGATCGAGTTGCTCGCAGGCATTCCGTCCGTCGTCTACGGATTCTGGGGACTCGTCGTGCTGGTCCCGCTCATTGGAGAGATCCAGCCTCCAGGTCCCAGCCTGTTAGCGGGCATCCTGATCCTCACGATCATGATCCTGCCGACTATCGCCTTGATGGCCGATGCGAGTCTTGCCAACGTCCCTCAACAATACCTACGTGGGGCAGCAGCCTTAGGGCTCCCGCGATGGGCGACAATCCGAGGCGTTGCGTTTCCAGCGGCCAAATCAGGATTGTTCACCGGGGTGATCCTGGAGACCGGTCGAGCCATCGGAGAAACGATGGCGATTTTGATGGTCTGTGGGAACGTGGTCCAAACTCCTTCCAGCCTCTTCGATCCCATCCGAACGTTGACGGCCAATATTGCCCTCGAAATGGCCTATGCGCTCGGGGATCATCGGGCGGCATTGTTCGTCAGCGGACTTGTCTTAATGGGTATGATTGTGGCGCTGACCATCGCCGCGGAATGGATCAGTCGAGGGAGAATTTATGGTTGAGGCTGCAAAACCACGACAGAGTTCTTGCGAGTGGCTCGCTTTCGCGTCTGTCTGGGGAGCTGCGGTTCTTGTGACCGCCACCTTTTGCTGGCTCCTGGGAGATATCATCTGGCATGGATTGAGCCATATTTCCTGGACGTTTCTCACCGCCCCCCCGGAGAACGCGGGACGCCAAGGTGGCATCGGGCCCATCCTGGTTTCGACAGCCTTGATTTTGGGAGTTTGTCTTGCCGTATCCTTGCCCATCGGCATCGGCACCGCCGTCCTCCTCGCTGAATTTACGTCGGACTCCGGTCTGTTCGGGCGGCTGACCCGTCGCAGTCTTGATGTCCTCGCCGGTGTGCCGTCGATCGTCTTCGGCCTATTCGGCAATGCATTCTTTTGCAAAACGCTGGGCTTGGGCTTTTCAATCCTCTCAGGCGGACTGACCTTGGCCTGCATGGTGCTGCCGATTTTGATTCGCTCAACCGAGGAAGGGTTTCGCGCGGTGCCGGCTTATTACCGACTTTCCGCGGCAGCGCTCGGCCTGTCGCGAACCACAACCCTCGTGCACCTCTTGCTGCCGGCAGCAGTACCAGGGCTCTTGGTTGGTCTTGTCCTGGGCATAGGCAGAGCAATTGCCGAGACGGCTGCCCTGATCTTCACGAGCGGCTATGTGGATCGCATGCCGGAGTCGCTGCTTGATTCCGGACGCGCGCTGTCCATTCACATTTTTGATCTCTCGATGAACGTTTCCGGAGGCGACGCTCACGCCTATGCCTCGGCGCTGGTTTTGGTCGTCTTGCTTCTCGCGATCAATGGAACGGCTGCGTGGCTGGCTGAACACCGGCTCCGTCGGAGGATCCTCACAATATGAGGCCGTCCGCGTCTCAGACACAGCCGTGGTTTCCGCTGGATGAGCGACCAGCCTGTTGTGTCCCCAAGCCGTTCATCGAGGTCGAACAGCTTAGCTTGCGTTATCATGAAACCCCCGCCTTTCACGACGTGTCCCTCCCGATCAACCTAGGCTGCATCACAGCTCTGGTGGGACCGTCCGGATGCGGGAAGACCAGCTTTCTCACCTGCCTCAACCGCCTCACCGATCTGATCGCCGGATGTCATGTTTCAGGACGAATCATGATCGATAACCTCGATGTGTTGGCGCCTAGCACTAATGTCATCCAGCTTCGCCGCCGCATCGGCATGATCTTTCAAAAACCGAACCCCTTCCCACTATCGATCCGAAAAAACATCGAGTTTCCTCTGCGGGAGCACGGGCGGCATGATCGAATACAGGTTGCGCAGACGATCGAGACGGTCCTCCGGGATGTGGGACTCTGGGATGAGGTCAAGGATCGGCTGGACTCGCCCGCGTTGGCCTTGTCCGGCGGCCAACAACAACGCCTCTGTCTTGCCAGAGCCTTGGCGCTTTCCCCGGAAATGCTGCTCATGGATGAGCCCTGCAGCGCCCTTGATCCGCTTTCCAGCGGCCTTGTTGAGGATCTCATCGTCGACCTGCGTGGCCGTTACACCGTTCTGATCGTCACCCACAACCTGGCCCAAGCCCGGCGCATTGCGGACTACACCGCCTTCTTTTGGATTCAGAACGGGACAGGACGTCTCATTGAAGCAGGAACCGCCAAGCAAATATTTGGAGAACCCCTTGATCCACTGACCGCAGCTTATATCAGTGGGATGCGAGGATAGTCGCATCCGATTCGCTGGAGTCTGACCTGTGAAACAAGAACGGCATGCGGGAGCAAAACATAAAATGCTGTCCATCCACAGACGGGCGCTGCCGGAAGTAGGCAAGAAGCAGGGTAATCTCGCGGGCATTCAAATCATGCCACTCCCCGCCAAGACTAGTGCTTCTGATCAAACCTGGCCATTACAGTCATCGCCAGGGCAAGGAGCCCCGGTACCAATGTCTTCTTTGCCCGCTGGGGCCCGTCTCTACTGGCTCCCGGTATTATTCGCCGCATCAGACATTCGGAAGGACACTCCTTCTGAAGGGCAGCGCTTGGAAGAACGTCATGAGACCCATAATGCTAGGCCAAGTAGCGATACGGCAGGGCGGCGCGCGAAGCGTGAACGACATGCATTTGAGCATTCACGGTACGTCTATGGCCCACTCGTCTTGGATGCCTCTCGGCGTGAGGTTTATGTCAATGGCCATGAAATCGAACTGACTCTCAAGGAATTTGGATTACTGGAATATTTTCTCAAACATCCAGGCTACGTACGAACACGAGAGATGCTATTGAATGCCGTATGGGGATATGAATACTATGGGACGATTCGGACAGTGGATGTCCATGTACGGCGGATCAAAAAGAAAATTCCACTCCTTACGTCCGTGATTATCTCTGTTCACTCGCTTGGCTATAAACTGCGCGATGGCAACAGTTCCTCATCCTGAGCCTCTTTTCACCCGTTTGTCTCTGCCCCCATCTGATTTTCCTATCACCCTGGATCAATGGCAATACTTCACAGAGATGCCGATGCGCCGGGGGTTTTTGAACTCCTCGTTTGGCATAAGAGACAGCGCTGGGCCTCAAGTTCTTGGGATGTACATCCGTCGAGGGCCCGACCGCTAACTTGGCGTATGAGGCACAAATGATCTCGACATGGTCACATCGTAAGTTGCCTGCAACCACGGCCTAACATCGTGGTTTCTGTTGTTTCATACTTCGCATGAGCCGCCTCTCGGCTCCGCGCTCTTACCCCTGAAACTCCCGCAGACTTGGATATCACGTTCAGGGATGAATACGCGGTTTCAGCAGGTAGAAGCCTGCTCCGGGTTGTCATGCCTCCCAATTGCACACGTATCGCTTCCATTAGGGTCGCCTGCCCAATCAAGTGTTATTACAGTGTTAGAAATTCGGACAAATGGCCCTGATTTCAGACAAAGAAAGACAAAGAGAAACGATCTAATAAATTGCGTATATCCGCTAATGACAAGGGGATTGGCCCTGTCGTCAATGACTTGGCCAATCCCCCTTTGCCTGCTTAGAAGGCTGATGCTCTATCCGACTGAGCTACGG
>NZ_JBUBKD010000077.1:0-12617 GCF_054902215.1 Nitrospira sp. CMX1
CGGACCGTGTCGCTCAAAGATGCATGGGCCAAGGTTGAAAAGGCTCAGCAAGCTCCCCAGCGCTAGAGAGGCGTACATGCGTTGCCCAATCTGTCGCAGGCCTACAACGTGGAAGGCAACTCCTGGCGTCCTTTCTGCTCAGAACGTTGCCAGATGATCGATTTAGGAACGTGGGCCACCGAACATTATCGCATCCCAGGTCCGAGCTTGACCACGGAATGGACCATTCTGGAATCATCCGAAAGTCAGAACGGTACAGACAGCCCCCAGCCGAGCGCTTGAGCGCCACAACGTCGAGCTCGTTCCCATTTGGCAGAATCCGCCGACTACGCCACCCAATTCCTGGAGAGCTCCTCACCTTTTGCGGTTGGCAGAGCCACATTGAACTTGCTAAGGTCTGACGATCATTTCTTCCGTGCAAAGGAGGACCGTCATGTTCCCGACCAAAGGCTATGCCGCAATGGCCGCAAAGGAAAAATTGCAGCCGTTTTCGTTTGAACGGCGCGATGTCGGCCCACACGATGTGCTGATTACGATTTCGCATTGCGGCATCTGCCATTCCGATATTCATCAGGCCCGCAACGAATGGGGCATTTCTCTGTTTCCGATGGTGCCCGGCCATGAGATCGTCGGAACCGTCGCGCAAGTCGGAACAGCGGTGAATACGTTTAAGATTGGCGATCGAGCCGGTGTCGGGTGTTTCGTAGATTCCTGCCGAACCTGTACGGCCTGCCGAGAAGGACTGGAGCAATACTGCGACGGAGGCACCCTCTGGACCTACAGTGGACAAGACAAGGCAGGCCAGATCACCCAGGGCGGTTACTCAAACCAGGTCGTCGTGGATGAGCGGTACGTCCTCAGAATCCCAGCGACGCTTTCACTGGCCGGGGCAGCCCCATTGCTCTGTGCAGGCATTACGACCTACTCCCCCCTACGGCAATGGGGTGTCGGTCGTTACCACAAACTTGCCGTCGTCGGGCTTGGCGGGCTAGGTCACATGGCGGTCAAAATCGCCAAAGCCATGGGAACGGAGGTGACCGTCCTAAGCACTTCGGAGAGCAAACGGCAAGATGCGAAGCGGCTGGGGGCAGCAAACTTTGCAGTGACGTCGGCCCCTCAGACATTTACGAAGCTCCAAGGGTATTTCCACTACGTCCTTGACACGGTTTCTGCCCCACATGATTACAACGCCTACCTGAACCTTCTCAAAACCGACGGGACCATGATCCTCGTCGGGGCACCGGAAGTGCCGACTCCGGTCCAGGCCTTTTCGCTCATTTTCAAGCGACGGCGTCTGGCCGGCTCCCTGATCGGCGGCATCAAAGAAACACAGCGCATGCTCGACTTCTGTGCCCAACACCAAGTCGAGTCCGATGTTGAAGTGATTCCCATCCAACAGGTCAACGAAGCCTATGAACGGGTCCTCCGAGGCGATGTGAAGTTTCGATTCGTGATCGACATGGCGTCGTTGCAATAACAGGCGACCTGGGAATTTCAGGAGTTTGTAGGAAAGTGGCTGGGGGACTAGGAATCGAACCTAGGTAGCCGGCTCCAAAGGCCGGCGTCCTACCGCTAGACGATCCCCCAGCGCGGTACGGAAATCATGCGTGGATATGGGACGAGAGATAAAGTTTTGGCTGGGGGACTAGGAATCGAACCTAGGTAGTCAGATCCAGAGACTGACGTCCTACCGCTAGACGATCCCCCAACCGAGGTTCACAGTAATATATCAATCGCAATTCCGTCAAGATAGCCGCGGGTTTGACAAGGGAAATCCTTCAGCCTATCGAGACATGTTCGATTCCTTTTCTCAAACGAAACAGCGTCCGCTCCCGTCCCAAGACTTCCATCACCTCAAAAAGTCCTGGGCTTGCCGTTCGCCCGGTGAGTGCCACGCGAACCGGCTGGGCCAATGCGCCCATTTTGATACCTTCCTCTTCGACCAGCTTTTTGAAGCTTTCTTCCCATGCTGGTTTGGAAAAGCTGGGGAACGCCTCAAAGCGCGTGACCAGCCTCTGCAGCAACGGAGCCACCGCCGGTGTAAGAAATTTCTTAGCCGCCTCTTCCTCGAATGGAGCAACTTGTCCGAAATAGGGCTTTACCCACTCCACCATGTCGATCAACGTCTTCGCCCGTTCCTTCACCAAGACCACCAGCTGTGCGAGCCACTCCTCCGATACCGCTTCGACCTCCATCGTCAACCCTGCTTGTTCCAGCAATGGCACCAGGGCCTTGGCCACAGAGCTCGGTGGGCTCGTTTTAATGTATTCGGCATTTACCCAGAGTAGCTTGTCCGGATTGAACACGGCCGCTGCCTTCTGGACATGACCCCACGAGAACTTTTCGATGAGCTCCTGCCGAGTAAAGAGTTCTTGATCGCCGTGGGACCAACCAAGTCGAACCAGGTAATTCACCATGGCGTCGGGCAGATATCCCATGTCCTTATAGGCCATGATCGACGTCGCCCCGTGGCGTTTGGAGAGCCTCGTTTTGTCCGAGCCCAGAATCATCGGGAGATGACCAAAGCGCGGAACGGCAAACCCCAAGGCTTCGAAAATCGGAATCTGCCGCGGCGTGTTGGTCAGATGGTCGTCCCCCCGCACAACATGCGTGATGCGCATTAATGCATCGTCGACGACGACCGAAAAATTGTAGGTCGGGTAGCCGTTGGATCGAAGAATAATGAGGTCATCGGCGGCACTGTTCTCGAAGGTAATTTTGCCTTTAATCAGATCATCGACGATAATGTGCCCCTCTTGCGGCGCCTTAAAGCGGAGCGCGGCATCAGCAGGAGGAGTGGTGATCTGCGCATTTCGACAGCGGCCGTCATAGCGAGGAGAAAGCCCTTTGGCTTCAGCCTCATTTCGCCGAGCCTCCAGTTCTTCCGCCTTACAGATACACCAGTACGCGTGCCCCGTCTCAAGTAACTTCATGGCATGGCTGCGATACAAATCCATCCGTTCCGTTTGACGGAACGGCCCTTCATCCCAGTCGAGCCCCACCCATTTCATTCCGTCGATAATGGCCTGAATGGACTCAGTGGTCGACCGGCTTTGATCGGTATCCTCGATGCGAAGAATAAAAACACCCTTTTGCTGGCGTGCAAAGAGCCAGTTGAAGAGGGCCGTGCGCACACCGCCGATGTGCAAAAAGCCTGTCGGGCTTGGAGCGAATCGAACGCGAATCTCACTCATAACAGTATGATCCCTTCTTCACACAGACGAAACCGCACATCTATACCACGCTGAGAAAATCCTTGTACACCGCCGAAGTACTTCCATCTCTCCACGGCTTCTGCTATGAGGATGCCGGAGGAGACGGGGATGGCAGAACAGACGCAACCTGCCACAGTGCTGTCCGCAACAGATCTCACACCCCACGTCCGCCAGCTGGTGATCAAGCCCAAGACTGCAAAGATTGCGTTCCAACCTGGACAATGGGTATCCCTTCAACTTCCTGTAGGGCCCAAGCCGCCACTCAATCGGGCCTACTCGATTGCCGACCCTTCCTCACCCTATGGTGAGTTAACGTTGGTGTTCGATCTGGTGCCCGAGGGACTCGGCTCTGCTTATCTGTATCAGCTGAAGTCAGGCGATGAAATTAGCTTATCCGGACCATATGGACGATTCATTCTTCCTGAGACTCTCGATCGAGAACTTATTCTGATTGGACGCTACACAGGCCTTGTTCCGATACGATGCCTGTTGAAGAAAATGTTTTTTGAGAAAATTCATACGCCGGTCCTTTTAATTGCCGTGGCCCCTAGCGAAAAGGAGGTTCTGTTCCACCAAGAATGGCTCACGATGGCCGTACAGCAGCCATCGTTTCGTTATCTGCCGATTGTAGCCGAACAGAGCGGATCCCAGGCCGTCGAGAAGACCTTGGCAATGCTGACACCGCTGCTCACTGGTCAACCGAAAGTGGTCCCCATGCTCTGTGGAACCAAAGCCTTCGTCCGTCCTCTACGGGCCTATTTCATGGAACAAGGGTACGATCGAAAGGAGGTGAAGGTAGAGACATACGATTAACTGGAGTTATTCGTGAATCGTTATTCGCACAGGATTCTTCATTTGTCATGAGCCAAATAAAGATTCACCTTACAACCAAACAGACCCATTAGTGTCCCTCCCTGACGAGATTCTTATTCACGGCGGGAATTTCGACGACGATATCCGCCTTTCCATTCGGGACACATTGGCAACCCAGACGAGACTGGAGCGTTGTCATAGGAGCCTCATCCAGTTGATCATATTCGTCATCGGTGCCTTCATTACAACTTTCCAAACCCTGTTTCACAATCACGTGACAGGTCGAACAGGCACAGACTCCACCACAGACATGCTCCAGATCCACGCCATGGCTCATAGCGATATCTAAAATGCTCCCTGGCAGCCCAGTGACACCATAGGGAATCTTTTCCGGATCAACCGCAACAGTGGTTGAGCTTCCGTTGGGCTGAATGAATGTGATGGAATAGGAGACCTTAGGAAGTTCGTAATCGGCTTTCTCAATGTACGGGTTCGTCCCACCCATGTGCCTGTTCCTTTCTGAGACGGATTAGATTCTTGTCACGTATTGACACAATTCAAATTTGCATGGTAGCTTTAGTGCGACCATATTGATCGGAGATCATTATAGTCTCCGATCTGACCGATCGGCAATAGCGATGTTGAAGATATCAAAAAAAGCTGATTATGCGCTGATGGCACTCCAGCACATCGCCTCAGTACAGTTTGGTGATATCACTCCTGGTCGGGTGGTGAACACGAAAGAGATCGCTGAAGAATATAATATTCCGCTCGAGTTGTTAGCGAAGGTCCTTCAGCTTCTCTCAAAGCACGGCTTGATCGAGAGCCACAATGGTCCCAAGGGCGGTTATCTCCTGGCACGGAGCGCCAGACAGATCACTATCGCACAGATCCTCGAAAGCATCGAAGGCCCACTGGCCATCACTGATTGCTCACACGAAAAAGACGGAGACTTCTGCATGCAGCGTGAACACTGCAACATCCGCACGCCGCTCTTGAAAATCCAAGACAGCATCTACCAGTTACTGAACAACATGACGTTGGGAGACATGATGGGGGGGACGCCCCTGATTTCAATTCAGTCTCCTTCGGCACAAGGAGTTGAACGATGAAGCTTCCTATTTTCCTCGATAACCATTCCACCACTCCCATGGATCCGCGCGTGCTGGAGGCCATGCTGCCTTACTTCGTTGAAAAATTCGGCAATGCGGCCAGCCGTAACCATGCCTTTGGCTGGGCGGCTGAAGAAGCGGTGGAAGAGGCTCGGAAACGGATCGCGAAACTGATCAAGGCTGATGCCAAGGAAATCGTCTTTACCAGCGGCGCCACCGAATCGGACAACCTCGCCCTAAAGGGCGTCCTGGAGATGTATAAAGAAAAAGGCACCCACATCATCACGTCGTCCACGGAACATCGGGCCGTGCTCGATACCGCCAAGTCTCTGGAAGCCAAGGGCCTCGCAACCGTGACGTATTTGCCGGTTGATAAATACGGCATGGTGAATCCACGAGACGTGCAGAACGCCATCACCGACAAGACAATCCTCATCTCCGTCATGCTGGCGAATAACGAAATCGGGACGATCAATCCCATCGCGGAGATCGGGAAGATTGCCAAATCGAAAGGCATCTTGTTCCATTGCGATGCCACTCAAGGCGTCGGCAAGATCCCGGTCGATGTCCAGGCCATGGGGATCGACCTTATGTCGTTCTCAGCCCATAAAATTTATGGTCCTAAGGGGATCGGGGCCCTCTACGTCAGAAAACGAAACCCGCGCGTGCGGATCGCGCCCCAGATGGATGGCGGCGGGCATGAACGCGGCATGCGGTCCGGCACCTTACCTGTTCCGCTGATCGTCGGATTCGGAAAAGCCTGTGAGCTCTGCGAACAAGAGATGACGACAGAAGCGGCCCGGCTGACCAAGATGCGTGACCGGCTGCAGACCGAGATCATGGCGGCTCTGGAGGAAAGCTATCTCAACGGTCATCCGACGAACCGGCTGCCTGGCAATCTCAACATTTCTTTTGCGTATGTCGAAGGCGAGTCCTTACTCATGGGCATGAAAGACATCGCGCTCTCATCAGGGTCAGCCTGCACCTCGGCCACGCTGGAACCTTCATACGTCTTGCGTGCACTTGGAGTGGGGACCGAGCTCGCCCACTCGTCGATCCGCTTCGGCTTGGGCCGTTTCAACACCGATGACGAGATCGACTATACGATTAAGAAGGTTATTGAAATCGTGACGAAGTTGCGGGAAATGTCCCCGCTTTATGAGATGGCCAAGGAAGGGGTCGATCTGAAATCCGTTCAGTGGGCCGCGCACTAAACTAAAACCAGACTCGCTTATTTCGGAGGATACCATGGCATACAGCGACAAAGTCGTCGATCATTTCAACAACCCCCGTAACATGGGGAGCTTTAAAAAGGATGAAGAGGGTGTGGGCACCGGTATGGTGGGGGCGCCAGAGTGCGGCGATGTGATGAAGCTCCAGATCAAGGTGCAGAACGATACGATCGTCGATGCCAAGTTCAAGACGTTCGGCTGCGGATCGGCCATCGCCAGCTCCAGCCTGGCCACCGAATGGCTGAAGGGCAAAACGATTGAAGAAGCGCAACAGATCAAGAATACGGACATCGTCCAGGAGCTCAATCTGCCGCCGGTCAAGATTCACTGTTCGGTCCTCGCGGAAGATGCAATCAAAGCCGCATTAGCTGATTATCAGAAAAAATCTGACGGGCAAACGTCCGGCACCAAGTAACGGTCACGAAGGGAGTACCCTATGGACACGACGAATATAGAAACGCAGGCTCCGGTCATCACACTCACCGACGCTGCCGTGAAAGAGGTCAAGCGATTGATCAACGTGCAAGGGATCGAGGAAGGCGGCCTTCGCCTCGGCGTGAAAGGCGGTGGCTGTTCGGGCTTGAGCTACACAATCAATTTCGACGACAAGATCGGACAGTATGACCAGGTATACGAAATCAACGGGGTGAAAGTCATCGTCGACGCGAAAAGTGCGATCTATCTCCAAGGCACCCAATTGGACTATCAAAAAGACTTGATGGGGGGAAACTTTAAGTTCCTCAACCCCAACGCCAATAAGACCTGTGGCTGCGGAGAATCGTTCTCGGCCTGATTCCCAACGAGTTGTTACCTGATTTGGTGCAGCGAGCACTATACCGGTTTCCGCTATGGATCAACATACACCAGAGTCGCCTCGAGCGCGTGGACTGCAGATGGCCAGGAGCATGTGCTGGCACTGCCAGTCTGCCGTCACGGGAGAATACTTCTGCGAACGGTGCGTCAAAGTCCAGCCGGTTTCGAAAGAGACCGACTACTTTACATGCTTGGGGGTTCCCCGACGTCTCATGCTTGATCCAAAGAAACTCGAGGCCAAGTTCTACGAGTTGAGCCGGACGTTCCATCCTGATTTTTATCAAACGAAAAGTTCGGCGGAACAAACAATCAGCCTCGGCAATGCCGCTGTCCTGAATACGGCCTATCGCACACTCCGTGACCCCATTCAACGAGCCGAATATTTATTGGGCCTCGAAGCCGGATCCGTGAAAAACATTCGAACGTCTCCTCCAGCCGACCTATTTGAAGAGATCTTGGAACTCCAAGATACGCTGGGCGACTACCGATCATCGGAACGCGATTCGCAGGAAGGTCGTGATCTTCGTGCCGCCCTTGAGACCGAACAACGGGCACTGGAACAACGCCAGCAGGAGATGGAATCTCAACTGCATCGACTATTTACAGAGTGGGACCAGTTGCAAGACCGTGGTGAAGCGACAAGTCAGGCGCGGGCAGAACGAGACCAGCTCCTGAAACAGATGCGTGATCTCCTCTCAAACCGAACGTACATCACCAGCATCGTCAACGACCTGGCTGCAACGATCACCTAAACACGCCACACAACCTTCTTCACAAGCTTCGCTATGGCACGTATCGTTGGAATTGATCTCGGCACAACCAATTCGCTAGTCGCCTATATGAAAGACGGCCAGCCTTGCGTGGTCCCAGACCGCAACGGTCGGACGATGGTGCCTTCGGTTGTTGCCTTGACGGACAATGGGTTGATTGTCGGAGATTCAGCCAAAGAACACTTAACGCGGAATCCAGAGCGGACGGTATATTCCGTCAAGCGATTCATGGGGAAGGGGCTGGCCGATGTCCAAAATGAGCTGACCCACTTCCCCTACACACTCACGGAATCCGGTGGAGTGATTAGAATTCGGCTTGGTGAAAAAAACTATTCACCGCCACAGATCTCCGCCATGATCCTCAAGGAGTTAAAGCTGCGGGCAGAGGCGCACCTCGGAGAGAGCATTACAAAAGCCGTCATTACCGTTCCGGCCTACTTCAACGATAGCCAGCGGCAGGCCACGAAAGATGCGGGGCTCATTGCCGGCCTCGAAGTGCTACGCATCATCAATGAGCCGACCGCGGCCTCACTCGCTTATGGACTTCAGAAGAAAACACAGGGCACGATCGCGGTCTATGACTTCGGCGGCGGCACCTTCGATATTTCAATCTTGAAGCTCAAAGACGGCATCTTCGAGGTACTGGCGACGAATGGCGATACGCACCTAGGAGGAGACGATCTCGATCGGCTGCTGGTCGAGCTGTTCATCGGACAAATCCAAGAACGGCATGGGATCGACTTGACTGGGTACCCTGACCATGTGCAGGCCGTTCGATTGGAAGCAGAGCGAGCCAAGATTCGCCTTTCTGATGATCTCACAACCACAATCACCATCGAACTGCCAGACGACAAGGGACACTTCACTAGAGAATTGACACGCAATCAGCTTGAGTCTTTGACGATACGTGTAATTGAACGGACCTTAGCACCCTGCCGCATGGCGCTTAAAGATGCCGGACTCACTTCAAAAGACATCGACGAAGTGGTCTTGGTGGGTGGCTCCACTCGCATGCCATTGGTTCGCCAACGTGTCGAGGGGCTATTTGGAAAGGCGCCGCATTGTTACTTGAATCCGGACGAAGTCGTCGCACTCGGCGCCGCCGTACAAGCCGATATTCTGAGCGGGGGGACGACGGACATGCTGTTGTTAGATGTGACGCCCCTTTCGCTCGGCATCGAAACGATGGGTGGTGTCATGAGCAGTTTGATCCGCCGGAATACCACGATTCCAGCAAGCGCCAAGGAACTGTTCACAACGTATGTCGACGGACAGACTGGTGTGGATATTCATATTCTTCAAGGCGAGCGCGAGCTCGTCAAAGATAACCGGAGTCTGGCACGATTCCGACTGAAAGTGCCGCCTCTTCCGGCCGGCGTCCCGCGTATCGAGGTAACCTTTCTGATCGATGCCAACGGCATCTTGAATGTTACGGCAACCGATATGCGAACCGGTCAGAGCCAGTCGATCGAAGTCAAACCTTCCTATGGGCTTTCTGACGCGGAAGTGGAGCGGATGATCGAAGACTCGTTCAAGTTTGCCGCCGATGATGTCAATGCTCGGAAATTGATCGAAGCCCGATTGGACGCCGAGGCCTTGCTGAAGACGACCGAGAAGTCGCTAGTGGATGCAGGACACCTGATCACAGTGAGCGAGGCCGAGCGTATTCGAACCGCAGTCTCTCAACTGGGGACAGCGAAAGACGGTACGGATCCCCGTACCATCCGTGCACAGATGGCAGCACTCGAACAGGCAGCAAAACATTTGAACGTGGTCATGCTGGACGATTCGCTTAAGAAAAGTCTGCAAGGGAAAAAAGTCACCGAGGTGACATGAAGCGTTGCTCGTGAAACGTCTTTCGCATCACGCTTCACGAACGACGAGATACGTAAGGAGCTCAAGATGGATTTGAAATGGCAGGACACCGAAAATATCGCCATCCGGTTGGTTGAAGAACACCCTGAGACGGATCCGTTGACCGTACGTTTCACCGATATGCATGCCTGGATCGTGGCACTACCCGATTTCAAAGATGATCCCAAGAAATCGAACGAAAAGATTTTAGAAACGATCCAGATGGCGTGGCATGAAGAGTATCAAGAGTCGAAATCGTAAAACGGGGAGCTGACACAACTTTCAAAGGTTTCCTCACCCCGCACAGCCTCCCCGCGCGAGCCCAAATCCTATTGATCGGTGTCTCCGGTCGGTTGCCCTTCAGGAATCTGATCCAGCTTATAAAAATCGGTTGGGTCGAGGCGGCGTTGGACCGCCTGAGTCGGTTCACTCCCTTTCGCGAAGAGTTCCACAGTTCCCGATTGACCGTCGCCATCCTGGTCGGCCTCCAGAAGTCCCGTCGAAGAGTCGACTTTGACAAAGGTAACCCCGTCTGGAATCTCAAAGGGGACGATGGGAAGCTGTTTAAGCGCTTCTCTCATAAAGGCCGTCCAAATCGGCAGAGCCGACCGAGCTCCGGTTTCGCTCTCTCCGAGCGACCGCCGGTCGTCGAATCCCACGTATACACCGGTCACCAAGTTCGGAGTGCCACCTATAAACCACGCGTTGATGTAGTCATTTGTCGTCCCTGTTTTCCCCGCGATCGGACGACCCAGCGTTTTCGCAGCCTGCCCGGTCCCTTTCTGGACAACATCTTCCATCATATTCGTGATCAGGTAGGCCGTTTCTTTCGAGATGACTTCATGTGACTCAGGTTCGGTGGACTCCAGCGTTTTGCCCGTATTGTCCTTGACCGTTCTGATCGCAAAGGGCTCCACCCGGCTCCCCTGATTCAAGAACACGCCATACACCGACGTCAACTCTACCAAGCTCAGAGACGACGTCCCGAGCCCCAGCGAGAGGTCAGCCGGAAGCAGGCTCGTGATGCCGACGGCACGGGAAAACTCAATGACGTTTTTTACGCCGACCTTATCCAACAACCGAACGGTCGCCAGATTGTGCGACTGAGCCAAGGCATCACGGAGACTCACCATCCCGTGAAACTTTCGGCCATAGTTCTCCGGCTTCCAGGTCTTGTCCTCTTCTTCCTGCTCATAGACCACCGGTGCATCGAGGATCTGGGTAGCCGGACTCAAACCTTGACTCATTGCAGTGGCGTAAATCAGTGGTTTGAAGGCTGATCCCGGTTGCCGGTGGGCCTGCACCGCACGATTGTATTCGCTCCGAGAGAAATCATAGCCACCAACCATCGCGCGGATCGTCCCCGACTTAGGGTCGATAGCAATCAGTCCCCCTTCCACGATAGGGGTCTGCTCAAGCGACAGAAGCACCCCATCTTTCGTCAGCTTCTTCACCCCGATTTCGATGACATCGCCGGGCTTCAAAAGCTGCTTCACGTTGGGATTGACGACAAAATCCACCGTCGGATCCGGCCCTTTGAGAATCCGCTTCGCCCAAGCCATATCGTCAAAGGCCAATTTCCCGGTGAACGGCCCAACCTGAACGAGGTAGTGGTCCTTGGTAGTTTTTAAGACGACCCCTTCACCCACATAGCCGGCCTTGAGCAATTGCTCTCCGGAGGCAAGGTCCGAAGGTTGGAACGTGGCAATATCCACGGTTCGTTTTGGCCCTCGCCACCCTTCCCGCTTATCAAGCTCGCGAACGCCGTTCAAGAAAGCCGCTTCAGCCGCTCGCTGCATCTCCAAATTCAAGGTGGTATAGATTTGGAGCCCCCCCTTGTACACCATCGACTCCCCATACTTCGCCACAAGCAGCTGCCGGACATATTCCACGAAATATGGAGCGAGATGTTCGCTTCCCGGTCGATGAAAATTCAGCTTGTCCCGAACCGCCGCTTCTCGTTCCGCTGAAGTGATGAACCCCACTTCCTCCATGCGAGCGAGCACATGCTCCTGCCGCTTCTTCGCCAAATCATACGCGGTGAAGGGAGAAAACTTGCTGGGTGATTTCGGAAGCCCTGCCAGGAAGGCCGATTCAGCCAGGGTCAGCGTTCGAATGTCCTTGTCAAAATAGGAGCGTGCCGCCGATCCAACACCATAGGCCCCCTGACCAAAGTAGATCTGGTTTAGATAGGTCTCAAGAATCTGTTCTTTCCCCGACACAGCTTCCATCTTGTATGCCAAGATCAGCTCGCGAATTTTTCGCTCATAGGAGCGTTCCGACGACAAGAACAGCGACCGGGCCAATTGTTGCGTGATCGTACTGGCGCCTTCGACCTTCTTTCCCCCATGCCGAATGTTCGTCCAGGCGGCACGCAACATGCCGACATAATCCAATCCCGGATGCTCAAAGAACCGCGCGTCTTCCGTCGCGATGACCGCTTGCGTTAGGGTCTTCGGAATGTCGGCCAGCGGGGTGAGAATGCGACGCTCAATGAAGAATTGGCCGATCGGCTGACGATCATCTGAATAGACGGTCGTGACCAAACTCGGTTGATAGTTTTGGAGCAGATCGAGCGAGGGTAGATCTTGGGCAAAATGCCAAATGACCCCCGCAACCGTCGTGGCACCCACGATCATGGCAGCCATCACACCAAGCACGATGACTTGCCATCGGCGCAGACGACGTGGCTGTCCCTGATTTCTTCTAATCAATCGACCGTCGTTCGGCATCGAGTATGGAGTCCTGTCGACGTGAGTCGTGAGGTACGTCAGAACTTACAATGCGCCGTGTGAAAACTCAAGCAAG
>NZ_JBUBKD010000078.1:0-162756 GCF_054902215.1 Nitrospira sp. CMX1
CCCCCCCCCCCCCCCCCTCTCCCCCCCCTCCCCCCCCCCCCCCCCCCCCCCCCCCTCCCCCCCCCCAGGGTCATATAGTGGAGATCTCGTGTACGGTCGGTCACCGTTTCTTGCGGCTACCTACTGATGTCTTGGGCGACGGCCTCGCTCGCTTTGACAGCGATGTTGGCATCTTGGGGGACTTCACCGTCTTGACACGCGCAGCCGCAGTTTTCTTGGATGTGGCTGGCTTGGCAGATGCTTGGGCGATCGCTGCCTGTGCCGCCGCCAACCGCGCAATTGCCACGCGGAATGGGGAACAGCTGACATAATCCAACCCCAATTGATGACAGAACTCGACGGAACTGGGATCGCCGCCATGTTCACCGCAAATCCCCAGCTTAATATTCTCTCGCGTCTTGCGCCCGCCCGCAATCGCTTGCTCCATCAGTGACCCGACACCTTCTCGATCAAGCACCGCGAAAGGATCCGAGTCCATGATCTTTTCGGTCCTATAGAAGTCGATGAACTTGGCCGCATCATCGCGCGAGAAACCGAATGTCGTCTGCGTCAAGTCGTTCGTCCCGAAGGAGAAGAACTCCGCCTCCTGCGCGATCCGATCAGCCGTTACCGCCGCACGCGGCAACTCAATCATCGTCCCGACCAGGTAATTCAACTTCACGCCGTAGCGTTTCATCGTCTCTTGGGCCACTTCTTTTACCAAGTCTTTTTGCGATTTCATTTCGGAAACCATACCGACGAGCGGGATCATGATCTCCGGCACGATCTTCTTCCCTTCCTTCGCCAACTCACAGGCCGCCTCCATAATCGCCCGGGCCTGCATGCGCGTGATCTCCGGCATCGTAATCCCGAGCCGACAGCCCCGAAGCCCGAGCATCGGATTGAACTCATGGAGTTCTTCGACACGAGTCAGCAAGCGGCGTTTCTCCTCGAGTTTCGGCCCGTCGTTCGCCGTCAATTCCAGCTGCGCGATCTCCACCATCAATTCTTCCCGCTTGGGCAAGAACTCGTGGAGCGGCGGATCAAGTAAACGGATCGTGACCGGAAAGCCTTCCATTTCCCGATAGAGACCGATGAAATCTTGTTTCTGCAGCGGCAGCAGCTGATCGAGGAATTTCTCACGCTCTTCCTTCGTCCGTGCCAAGATCATCTTCTGCATGATCGAGATACGATCTTCGGCGAAGAACATATGTTCGGTCCGGCACAATCCGATGCCTTCAGCCCCGAACCCCCGCGCAATCTTCGCCTGATCCGGCACATCGGCATTCGCCCGGACGCGCAACCGACGTTCGGCATCGGCCCATGAGAGCAACGTGGCAAACAGCTGGTACTTCTCGGACTTCTTGGCATCCAGTTTCCCTTGCACCACTTGAATGATTTCCGACTCCACCACCGGCACATCACCGTCATACACATTCCCGGTTGATCCGTTGACGGAAAGATAATCTCCCTCGTGAAACACTTTCGAACCGATCCTCACTGATTGGGCATCGATCACCTGGACCGCCTCGCAACCGGCCACGCAGACCTTCCCCATCTGCCGTGCCACCACGGCGGCGTGCGAGGTCATCCCGCCACGTGCCGTCAAGAACCCGGTTGCCGCGTTCATGCCGTGAATATCGTCCGGGCTGGTTTCGTCGCGAACCAACACCACGCGCTGACCGGCCGCTTTCATTTCCACCGCACGATCCGGCGTCAGCGCGATCTTCCCCGCTGCCGCGCCTGGCCCGGCCGGCAGCCCTTTCCCCAATGGCGTCGAACTGGATTCGACCTTTGAGTCGAAAATCGGGTAGAGATATTGGGCTAATTGATCGGGACCCACACGCTGCACGGCTTCTCGCTTCGTGATCAGTCCTTCTTTCACCATCTCGACCGCGATCCGAACGGCTGAGATGCCGGTACGCTTCCCGACGCGCGTTTGGAGCATGTAGAGCTTGCCCTCCTGGATGGTAAATTCCAGGTCGAGCATATCTCGGTAATGTTTTTCGAGCTTCTTATAGGTGTGTTCGAGTTCCTTATAGGCAGCCGGGACATTCGTGGCCAGCGCGGTGACCGGCAGCGGCGTTCTGATGCCGGCGACCACATCTTCGCCCTGGGCGTTCATCAGACATTCGCCGAAGAATGTATGTTCACCGGTATTCGGGTCGCGAGTGAAGGCCACACCGGTTCCGCTCGTGTCCCCCATGTTGCCGAACACCATCGCGACGACATTGACCGCAGTCCCCCAATGGTCGGGGATCCCGTTCAACCGCCGATAGGTAATCGCCCGTGCGCCGTTCCACGATGAGAATACCGCGTTGATCGCCATTTTCAATTGCTCATTCGGATCGTCCGGAAAATCTTTCCCGGTTTCCTCCTTGACCAACGACTTGAATCGTCCGACGAGGTCTCGCAACGCCCGCGCGTCCAATTGCGTCTCGTGCGTGACGCCCATTTCCTCTTTCTTATGGTTCAGGATCGCTTCGAAATGTTCGCGAGGAACCCCCATGACGATGCTGCCGAACATCGTGACGAAGCGACGGTAACTATCCTGAGCAAACCGTTCGTTCCTTGTCTTCGCAGCCAGTCCCTCGACCGTCTTCAGCGTGAGCCCTACGTTGAGTACCGTATCCATCATGCCGGGCATCGAAGCACGCGCACCGGATCGCACCGACACCAGCAGGGGCTTCTCGGGATCGCCGAACTTCATCCCCATGGACCGCTCGACACGTTTCAGCGCGGCCAGTGCCGTGTCCCACATCCCCGGCGGATATTTCTTCCCCTGCTTGTAGTATTCGATGCAAGCTTCTGTGGTGATGGTAAAACCAGGTGGGACGGAGATACGGAGATTCGTCATCTCGGCCAATCCCGCACCTTTTCCGCCGAGCAACTCCTTCATATTGGAGGTACCCTCGGCTTTTCCGTCTCCGAAGTAGTAGACGTATTTCTTTGCCACGTGACTTCTCCTTCTCGTAGGATGCTGAACAAATCCGCCAGCGGCGTTCTGGTGTCTCTCAGCAGCCTTGTTGGACAGCCTGTCTGAGCATCCGGAAGTTATCTGGCGTTAACACCGCACCGAGAACCTCGGCCATCGCTTCAATACGAACCAAGTTCGCCGCAGCTTCCCAAGAACGCGCGGATCAACGAGCGGGCGACGCACGATGACCGTCGGTTGATTCCAGGTGCATACAATAGCGATTCACCAAGAACCACTTCGCTCGGACACCTCCGATAATAATGACGGTGACAAACAACAGCAGCAACAATAATCGATAGTCAGCCTGCACCGAGCGATCGACATAGTACTGGCCGTCAGGCCCCTTCTTGAGCTTCGTGTCGGGCTGAAGAGAGTGGGGCGTGCCGCTCGGGTCGGACAGATTCAGCCATTCCGAACAAAGCCTGATCGGTTCGCTCGCCCCAGGCAACGATTGCCACGATAGCCGAAGGCACACATCGTGTTTCGCATCGAATAGATCGGGGGACTTGACCAGGTCATCCAAGTTGATGCCGCTCATTCTGAATCCGATGAAAAGCACCGCGTTGCAGCCGACGATCAGCGCAAGCGAGACCACCAAAGAAAATCGCCGGATCTTCACCGCCCGACGGCATTCATCCGTCATCGGCTGATCCATGACCACTCCGGTGGGATACGCCCCTCAGTAAAGTCCGCCCGCGTATTGTCCGGTGCGACCTACCTACCGCCCTTGTACCACAATCTGGGAGAAGTCCGCGAATGACATGAACAGATCATCGACTTCCTTGAGCAGGGACAACCGATTGCTGCGGACGGTCTGATCATCGGCATTGACCATCACACCGGCAAAAAACTCATCAATGGCCGGCTTGAGACGGACCAACGCCTCCAGCGCCCGATCATACTCCCCGACTTGAATGGACGCCTCGATCTGTTGATGCTCACCCCTCACAACCTGATGCAGCGCTGACTCAGCCGGATGTTGAAACCGTGCAGCGTCCACGGGCTCTCTGGTCCATTGTTCTTTTTCGACAAGGCGGTGCGCCCGCTTAAACCCAACGATCAAGGGATCGAAATCTGCTTTTGTGGTCACAGCTACGAGCGCTCTCATCTTCTGGACGAGATCAACGAGATCAATCATCGAACCGTGGGCCTGTTTCAATACCGACTCGATCACGTCATCGCGTAACCCGTACACAAGTCGTACATAGTGTCGAACCCGTTCGAACAGAAAATCTTTGATTCGCTGCCGCTCCACCTGTGAGGAATCTCTCCCCCCCTTGAACCCGTCGCCGACAACCAGGTTTGTCGCCTGATCGATCAGTTCGGCAAGATTCAGCCTCAACATCCGCTCCAGGATGATGCGCACGATCGCCGTGGCATGCCGCCGAAGCGCGAACGGATCTTCCGATCCTGTCGGAACCAGCCCCACATGAAAGAATGCCGCGATGGAGTCCAGCCGATCCGCGAGTGAGAGCGCCTGTCCTGCCTCAGTCTCCGGCAATTCCCCTTCAATAGCCTTAGGGAGATACTGCTCCCGAATCGCCTGCGCGACTGCCGTTGATTCACCGTCATGCCGAGCATATTCGCCGCCCATGATCCCCTGTAATTCTGGGAACTCTCCCACAATGCCGGTCAGCAGATCGGCTTTGGAAAGAGATGCCGCACGTTCGGCAATTTGTCGCAGCTGTGTCTGACCGGAAAAGCTCTGCTCAGCGATAAACCCCGCCAGTTTACTGACCCGCTCTTGTTTCTGGGCCATTGTTCCGAGTTTCTGATGGAACGTCACCCCTCCCAACTTCTTTGCCCGCTCTTCAAGGCGAACCTTTCGATCTTCATCAAAAAAGAACTTGGCATCAGCCAATCGCGCAGCCAGCACCCGTTCGTTGCCTTCACGGATCAGGGACATATCCTTGGCTCGGTTGTTTGCCACGGCAATGAAATGGGGTGCCAGCTTACCGGTCTGCTTGTGCCGTAGCGAGAAAAATCCCTGATGCTCTTTCATGGAGGTGATGAGGATCTCCTCGGGCACATCCAAGTAGGCCTCTTTGAACGACCCTATGATTGCGGTCGGTTGCTCGGTCGAGTACACGGCTTGGTCGAGTACGGTTTCGTCTTGATTCAGCTGCAAGCCGGCCTTGTGGGAAATTGCGGCAATCTGCTTCTCGATCAATGTGCGGCGATGCTGCGGATCGACGATGACGCCCTGACGCGCCAAGGTACTATGATAGGAAGCAGCATCGCGAACCGACGCCCACTTCCCTCCTCCCATGACCCGATGCCCCTTTGTTTGGTTGGATGCAGTAATGCCAGCAGCCTTGATCGGTACGACCGAACCCCCATAGACCGCCACCACCCACCGCACCGGACGGGCGAACCGAACACCGGTTTCATTCCACTTCATCGCCTTGGGAAACGAGAGGGTTGCCACCAGTTGCGGCAGTATCTCGATCAATAGAGCGGCCGTGGGGCGGCCTGCTTCATGTTTCACTGCAAACAAATACTCGCCTTTGGGCGTTTGTCTCACTTCGAGATCCTGAACCGCAACACCCTGACCTGCGGCAAACCCAACAGCCGCTTTGGTTGGTTGGCCGGTTTGGTCGAATGCAACGGACTTGGATGGCCCCATCGCCTCTTTGGTCACGGACGTCTGTCTCGCCGCCAAGCCATCGACCACGACCGTCAGGCGACGTGGCGTACCTACCGTACGGACCGACTGAAGGGTCAGTCGTTGACCGGAAAACAGTCGCTCAGCGGATTCCTTGAGTGCGGCGAGTGCAGGAACGATGAACTGGTACGGCAACTCTTCCACGCCGATTTCCAGCAGCAGCTCCGCCACGGAAGGTCCTGACACCTGTTTGCCTTTTTTCGGGGCGGCACTCCGTCGTGCGATTTTCTTCCGAGTCCCCATAGCGGGTTATCGCCGTCCTGCTCTGGCCTTCGAATGGGCCTTGCCGGACCTCGCGACATTCTCCTCACGGTTCAACAGCGGATGGCCCATCGCAGCCCGTTCCTCGATATAGCGTTCAGCGCACTGCCTGGCCAAGGCCCGTACTCTGGCGATGTACCCTGTCCGCTCCGCGACACTGATGGCCCCCCGCGCATCCAAGAGATTGAACGCATGGGACGACTTGATGCAGTAATCATAGGCGGGCAGCGTCAGTCGCTTGTCGGTCTGGGCCAACAGTCGCTTGCATTCCGCTTCATACGACTGAAACAGCTGCATCAGCATCGGCACATCGCCCTCTTCAAAGTTGTATCGCGATCCCTGCACCTCGGTTTCATGGTGAATATCGCCATACCTGATCGAGTCCGTCCAAGCCAGATCAAACACATTGTTCACTTGCTGCAAATACATGGCGATCCGCTCGGTCCCATACGTAATTTCTCCGGTGATAGGACTCAACTCAATCCCGCCGATTTCCTGAAAGTAGGTGAATTGGGTGATCTCCATCCCGTCCAAACGCACTTCCCAGCCTAAGCCCCAAGCACCTAAGGTCGGCGACTCCCAATCATCCTGCATGAAACGGATGTCGTGTTGCTTGGGGTTGATTCCCAGTCGGGCCAGGCTCTCCAGATAAAGCTCCTGGATATTGTCGGGAGCCGGTTTCAGGACGACCTGATACTGATAATAATGCTGCATGCGATTGGGGTTTTCCCCGTAGCGGCCGTCCGTCGGACGACGACAGGGCTGCGCATAGGCAGCGCGCCAAGGCTCCGGACCAAGTGAGCGGAGAAATGTGGCAGGATGAAACGTCCCGGCGCCCATCTCCATATCGTACGGTTGGTGAATGACACAACCCTGATCGGCCCAGAAGCGATGGAGGGTAAGGATCAGTTCTTGGAACGTCACTGAATCTACAGCCTGGCCAGGGGAGATGATCTGATACTTGCCTGTGAGACAGGACGTCAAGCTAGCAAGAACGCTTTTGCCCTGTCAAGGAACAAGCCGGTTCCGATCGACGATCTGGCGTCCGAGCCGACGTTGCACATCAACACAAGACCCTGCACCGTTCCCTTGAGATTTTTGAGATTGACGTGAGTAAGAGGTTTCTCCTATTGTACAAATTGTTGACAAACTTACTCTTAATTTAAGTTGATATGAAACTCTCCAAGAAAAGCGAATATGGTCTCCGAGCGTTGCTCGAGCTCGCGACGACTTATGGGAAGGCCATGCTCCAACGCCAGGAGATTGCGGCCCGCCAACATATCCCCATCGAATTCTTGGAACAGATTCTTCTCATGCTCAAACGTGCCGGACTGGTTTCAAGCCGCCGCGGGATGAAAGGCGGATATGCGCTCATCAAGCAACCCAAAGACATCACCCTGGGTCAAGTCATCCGGATCCTCGACGGCCCGCTCGCACCGATCAGCTGTGTCAGTAAAACGGCATACCAGAAATGCAACGAGTGTCCCTACGCGAACACCCCTCGCTGTCCTGTGCAGGAAGCCATGGGCACCGTCCGTGATGCCATCGCCGGGATACTCGATCACTATTCGCTGGCCGACTTTGCCGCAGGCGATCGGAGAGGGTAAGCACTCATGGATACGGTCGTTCTGGTTTTGATTACGTTTGTCGCCGCCACGGTCAATGGTGCACTCGGATATGGCTTCTCCTCCATTACGGTTCCTATTGCCCTGGTGTTTTACACCAATCGAATCCTCAACCCCGCCCTTGTCCTGGTTGAATTGGTCATCAATGCCTATGTGCTGTTCGTAAACCGGAAGAGTATTCCCAACGTCTTCTGGCGCGTCGCCCCAATTCTTGGTGGCCTGGCAGTGGGAGTCGGCATCGGGAGCTATCTCCTCTTTTTGGTACAACCGGCTTGGATCAAATTCGTCACCTATTTTTTCCTGTTGCCCTTGATTCTCCTCCAAGCCGCAGGCATTCGGAAGCCTATCCGCGCGGAAAAAGCCATTGCCGTCCCATTCGGACTTGGACTGGGCACCCTGTATTCCGTCACGACAATTTCCGGCCCGCCGTTAGCGCTCCTCTTCAACAATCAAGGGTACCCCAAACAAGACTTCCGCGCCGCTCTGGGAATCATTCGTTTAGCGGAGTCGTCGCTGACAGCCATTGCCTACGGTTTTATCGGCTTCTATAGTGCAGGCAGTCTGGAAATTATCCCTTACATTATTCCGAGCATTATCATCGGGATCCCTCTTGGAACCTATATCATTCACCTGATGGACCCGGAAACTTTTCGACGTATTTGCATGGCATTCGACGGCCTGGTGGTGGGATTCGGACTCTCCCGCGTCTTGGGGGAACTCGATCTGGCCTCGCCGATGACCACGTACGGCATCTTGTCCATCGTAATCTTGATCAATGGGTACCTGCTCTTTCGATTTTTCAGAGATCGTGGTGATCCCACCTCCGCTCCGTCCTAGTTCTTCTGACCCATCACCCCTCACAGCTCCTCTCAAGGGACATGCCCAGTTCACTTCATTGACCTCTCTCAGGCAATTTGCTAACGTCACGCTATTTTTGTAGTTTCCGAAAAGAGGGCAGTACACGGCTTACGCAGTTTGACATCTATCTCTATCTGAAAGGATTCCGCTATGGCCGGTTCAGTGGCTTCGTCCGAACTCCTCACCGCCTTACACAACAAAGCAACCCAACTCAGGATCGACAGTGTGCGAGCCACGAGCGAAGCGGGCAGCGGACACCCTTCGAGTTGTGCTTCGGCGGCGGATCTCGTCGCCGCCTTGTTTTTCTCCGTCATGCGATACGACCCGCACAATCCGAAAGCCCGCAATAGTGACCGCTTTATCCTTTCAAAAGGGCATGCCGCTCCGCTCTTATACGCAGCCTGGGCCGAAGCCGGGCTCTTTCCGACCAGCGATCTATTGAAATTGCGTACGCTGGCGTCCGACCTGGAAGGACACCCGACTCCCCGCTTGCCATTCGTCGATATGGCTACCGGTTCGCTGGGACAGGGACTTTCTGTCGGAATTGGGATCGCACTGAATGCAAAGTTCGTCGATACACTAGACTATCGTACCTATGTACTGATGGGAGACGGTGAATCAGTTGAGGGATCGGTTTGGGAAGCCGCCGAAGTCGGGTGCCACTACGCGTTAGACAATCTGTGCGCCATCGTGGATATCAATCGATTGGGTCAGAGCGACCCCACCATGCTGCAGCACGACATGGAGGCCTATCGTTCCCGATGGGCCGGATTTGGGTGGCATGCGATCGTCATCGACGGCCATGACATTGAAGCCATTCTCAAGGCATTCTATGAAGCCGCACACACAAAAGGACGACCAACTGTCTTGTTGGCCAAAACGTACAAAGGCAAGGGTATTTCCTTCATCGAGAATAAAGCAGACTGGCATGGGAAACCACTGAAGAAAGGTGAGGAATTGCAGAAGGCCATCGACGAACTGACTCAACAGTTACGTCCGAACAGTACGGCAATCCAGATCTCCAAACCATCGGCTCCAGCCAGCCCTTCGCTGTCCAGCGAAACCATGCCGGCAGCTCCATACAAAATCGGTGACTCCGTTGCGACACGCGAAGCGTTCGGAGCGGCATTGGAAGCCCTGGGGGCTGTGCATCCCCTCACCGTCGCGCTGGATGCCGACGTCAAAAATTCGACATATACCGACAAATTTGGGAAGAAGTTTCCCAATCGATTCTTCGAAAATTTCATCGCAGAACAAAATATGGTGGGAGCTGCCGCTGGTTTGGCTGCCTGCGGGAAAATTCCGTTTGCTGCGACGTTCGCCTGCTTCTTAAGCCGGGCCTACGATTTTATCCGCATGGCGGCCGTCAGTGGCTCAAACATTAAGCTGGTAGGAACCCACGTCGGCGTCAGCATCGGCGAGGATGGCCCCTCACAAATGGGGCTGGAAGATATCGCCATGATGGCGGCACAGCCCAATGTGACCGTGCTCTATCCTTCCGATGGAAATTCGACCTATCACCTCGTCACGGCTGCGGCCCAACATAAGGGAATGGTCTATGTCCGAGCAAGCAGACCGAAGAACCCGGTGATTTACGGAGCAGACGAGCGTTTCCATATCGGCGGAAGTAAAGTCCTCCGGCAAAGCGCAGCGGATGTGCTCACCATCGTGGCGGCTGGCGTGACACTGTTTGAAGCCTTGAAGGCCTATGACCAACTCAAAGCAGCCGGCATCGCCGTCCGTGTCATCGATCTCTACAGCATCGCCCCGATCGATAGAACAGCCTTGCTGGAGAGTGGACAAGCGACCCGGCGCCGGATCCTCACGGTGGAGGATCACTATGCCCATGGAGGGCTGGGCGATGCCGTCCTCAGTGCCGTGAGTACCGAAGGGATGTCCATCCATAAACTCGCCGTTCGCGAAATTCCACACAGTGGGAAACCGGATGAACTCATCGACCATTACGGGATCGGCGTGCGATCCATCGTGGAGGCTGTAAAGGCCATCGTCAAATAATGTTGAACTTCAGATCATGCGCCAGGGTCCCTTCACCTCATTGCTGTCCAACATCATGGCTTATCCGATCCTTCGGAAGCACAAGAGGCCTCTAGGGCACGGTTCAACACGATTGTACGATACCCAATTATTCGGCTACGAAGGCACCCCCGCCGTATGACGTTTTCACATTTTCCTAAAAAAACTGTGCTATAGTTTATGCCGATTGGATCAATACGTTGAACATGTCGCTCGACGTCAACACAGAAGACAGGCAGGTCATCTTACAACTCAATAGGAGGGACGAATGACGAGAAGGATTATCAGTGTCTCAGTATTGGCAATGGGATGTGCCCTGATACTTTCAGGCGGTGTAGCCTCAGCCGAAGATCTCTCGCCCATCGCTCCGGTCCCTGCGGACTATGCGGGCAAACACATGCCTGCGGGTGGATGGACCGATCCGAAAGCCATCGAAGAAGGTGGAAAGATTTATCGCGGCGAGTTCAATACCGACATCAACTGCGCCAGCTGCCATGGTAAGGACGGCAAGCCGGTCAAGAAGGGTGCACGGGACCTCCGCGACCCGAAGAATACGACGCGGTACTCAGACAGCTATTGGTACTGGCGTGTATCGGAAGGGATCCCCAAGACGAAAATGAAAGCCTGGAAGGGACTCCTGTCGGAACAGCAAATTTGGCAGGTTATCGCCTATCAGCACATGTTCTCACACGACGGGAAGCCGTCCGACCATTCGGATTACAAGCCGTAATTAGTCAGGCTTTGATTCAATAGAAAAGAGGGGGAGAAGCGGTGACCCGCTTCTCCCCTTCTCATATTTCAGGACACGCAATACTCCACCCAATCCGTCAGGCCGGGTTCGGAGCCACGAATACCAGCACTTTGAGCCGCTGGGTCGTGTGGTTCTTCACGCCGTGCTCTTCTCCAGCAGGGGCAAGCGTACCTTGCCCAGCCTCAAGCATGCGGCGTTCTGAGCCAACCTGAAATGTCCCCTGCCCTTCCAGAACAATGTAGACCTTGTCCTGATGGCCATGGACATGGCCTTTTTGCTCCTGACCTGCCTCGAAGCAGTAGATATCGCAGAACAAACGCTCGGTTTGAAACAGATTGTTCTTCTTCATTTTGTCGCTGGCAAACTGTTGACAGTCCGCCAGCGTGATGACCTTCATCATGGGCACTCCATTCACGTCACGTGCATCAATGAAATTGAATGTTAGGGCATACGCGATAACAGCTTCTGATAAGATTGTTTGAGCTCCTGCAACGCGCTGTTCATCCCACCCTGCACATCCTGCCACTTCTTATCAGTGGCCTGTTTCAGCTCATCGAGCTTTTCTCTTACTCCGTCTTTCTTTTTTTCTAATTCGTTGAGCGACTTCTGCAACTCCGCGCGCGTCGCTTCAGACGATTTTGTCACCTTCCCCCGCAATTCGGTGATTTGCCGTTGGAGCGCCGCCAACTCTTCTTGCGCCTTCCGCTCAATCGCCTCCTTCTGCTGGACGGTATACTCCTTGGTCGCCTCGAGCGTCTCACGGGCCTCCTTAACGATCTTGTCCGTCCCAGTCGTCGACTCAGCTCCAACATTCTGACAGACCATCAAACCGGCTATCGGCACCCAAAACACAGCTCTCCACCATGGACATCGCATCGCCGCTGCCTCCTACAAAGAGGTCAGTATAATCAGGACTCAAAGCAAAGTCACGACTGCTAAACTTTCTAAGGTAAGCAACCGACAAAGCACTGTCGTAAACAGCAGGATCACAACCTGGGAGCCTCTCCATGCCATCTGAAGCACAGCCGGCTGGGACTCAACTCGAACAGCTTGAACAGGCTCTCGCACAGAATATTACGACCGGCAATGTCGAACTTCCACTCCTACCACAAGCCGCCAGCCGCGTCATGGCGCTCGCATCGGACCCCAATGCCGATGCGGCAAAACTCTCATCGCTGATTCATCAGGATCAGGCCCTTGCCGCACACGTCTTACGAATTGCCAATTCTCCGGCCTATATGTCCCGTAGCCCTGTGGTCTCACTCCAACATGCGGTCGCTATGCTCGGCATGACCTTGTTGTCTGAGATCGCGTTTACCGCCTCCCTGAAAACTGGGGCTTTCAAGGTTCCTGGGTTTGAAGACGACGTCAAACGACTCTGGCGGCACTCGCTTGCCAGCGGCGCATACGCCAAAGAAGTAGCCCGCATGCGTCGTGTGAACGTCGAAAGCGCGTACTTATGTGGTCTCCTCCATGCCATCGGAAAACCGGTCATCTTGCGTACGGTCACCATGCTGGCGCAGGAACGCCGCCTTCCACTCGATAAACCTCTACTCTACAGCTGGGTGGATGGCTATCATACTCAAGTCGGCCTCCTCATCGCAGACAAGTGGGGCCTTCCCAAGCAAGTCGCAGCCGCCATTCAATACTATGCAGACTACGACCATGCCACGGCCTTCCGTCAGGAGTGCTTACTCACCTGTGTCGCCGATCGGTTGGCCAGCCACCTTCTCAGTCCGGACGAGATGCCGGAGGAGACACTTCGTGACCATCCCGTGTTTGCCGAACTCAACCTATACCCCCAAGACATTGACCAGCTCATGAAGATGAATGACCATGTGCTGACCATTGTGAATACGATGAACCTATGAGCACACCAAGTACTTATGACATCATTGTCATTGGCGCCGGTCCTGCCGGTCAAAAGGCCGCAGTTCAGGGCGCCAAGGCCGGCAAACGAGTCGCCCTCATTGAACGAGAACGAGGCATCGGCGGGAGCTGTGTCTATCGAGGAACCATTCCCAGTAAAACGTTGAGAGAAAGCGCCCTCCACCTCGATCGGCTCAAACGGGCTGGTGAAGCGTTGCAGTTCAACCTGAAACCGGACACTCAAATTTCAACACTCCTCAGCCGACTTGAAGACGTCGTGCAGGCCCATGATTCATTCATGAGCAAGCAACTTCGCCGAAACGGCATCTCCTTGTTCCATGGACGCGCACGATTCGTCAACGCCCGTACCATTGAGATGCAAACCGTCGACGGGGCACAGCAACAATTCACGGCGGGCACGATCGTCGTTGCGACCGGGTCACGTCCAAGAAACCCACAAGAAATTCCGGTCGACCATGAGCATATTCTGGACAGCGACTCGCTCTTGTCGATGATGTACCTCCCCCAATCCTTGACCGTGGTCGGAGGTGGGGTCATCGGCTGCGAGTATGCCTCGATCTTTGCCCTGCTTGGGGTTGAGGTCACGCTGATCGACCGTGCCACATACCCGCTGCAATTTATGGACAAAGAACTCGTCGACCAGTTTGTCAAAGGTCTTGAAAGTTATGGCAGCCACTATCTCGGCGACAGCCACATCGCCGACGTGCGATGGGACGGGATCACCCATGTCGTAACCACGCTCAAGAGTGGGGCCATCATCAGGAGCGAAAAAATGCTGGTCGCTCTCGGTCGGCAAGCGAATATTGAAGATCTTGATCTGGATGCAGCTGGTATCTCCCTTTCGGACAAGGGATTGATCCCCGTGGATCAGTTTTGCCAGACCAATATCGAACAGGTATACGCGGTTGGAGATATGGTCAGCGGCCCTGCACTCGCCTCCAAGGCCATGGAACAAGGACGACGCGCCGTTCGACATGCTCTCAATCTCCCCGTTGGTGATGCCGCATCCACCATTCCATTGGGCATCTATACCATCCCTGAAATGTCCAGCATTGGACTGGATGAGAGGGGTGCCAGAGAACGGTATAAGGATCCGCTCATTGGCCGAGCGAAGTTTGAAGAAATCGCCCGTGCACAGATCTCCGGTGGTGGGAAAGGGCTCCTCAAGATGATCGCCGATCCGGCGGGTGAGCGGCTCCTCGGCGTGCAGGTCGTAGGCGATTCTGCGACGGAATTGGTCCACATCGGACAACTGGCATTACAAAGCGGTGTAACGATTGAATCTTTCATCGACAACGTCTTTAACTTTCCGACCTACGCCGAAGCCTACCGCATCGCTGCGCTGGATATCCTTGGCCAAGTAGCCAAACGCCAACAGGCCAAAGCTGCGTAGTAGCGGACCCAACCATTCACACCCCCTAAATCACATCAAGAGATCGACTCCATTGGCCGATATCGCCTTGCAGGCTCTTATCCACGGAGGAAGGCACGAAGTTGTTCACTTTGAGGTTTGTCCTAACTATGTCCACGACGTTAGTCTCGTGGCTACTCACAGCCGTGGGGAGCGTCCCCCTGGAAGGGTCGGTGGTCCATGCTGCAGGGACCACCCTGCCGAATGACACTACTGTCCAGGACCTCACCGAGTTGAGGCTGGAGGAATTAATGACGATGGAGGTGACCTCCGTCTCGAAGAAAGCGCAACCTCTGTCGCAAGCGGCCGCCGTATTCGTCGTCACCCAGGAGGACATCCGCTGATCCGGGGCCAACAGCATTCACAAGGTACTCCGAATGGTGCCAGGCCTGCATGTGGCCCGCATCGACTCCAACAAATGGGCAATCACCTCACGTGGATTCAACGACCGCTTTGCCGATGATTTGTTGGTCCTGATGGATGGCCGAATGGTGTACTCCCCACTGGTAGCCGGTACGTTCTGGGAAGTCCAAGACACACCACATGGCGGCAAGATCGGTCAGGACTTCAATTTTCGTGTCTACGGAAAAGCCTTTGAGCGAGATAAGAGCTTCGGCTCTGAAGGGGCCCAGGACGACTGGCGTATGGGGCGCACTGGGTTTCGTGTCGGTTGGGATCTCGCGGCGAATGACTCCGTGACGGTCCAAGGAGATTACTATCAGGCGAACTCATCGCACTTTTTTACCTGACTCCGGAAACCGGCTCGAAAGTCCCTCCTTTGAGATTGCTTACTGCGGCAACGGTACGCCTTGCCGGAAACGGCACCCCTCACGAAACAGCCGGAACCACAACCAGCCGTACTCAGAGCTCACGTCCTTCTCGCTGAAGACAATCCTGTCAATCGAGAAGTCGCATTGGGGATGCTGGAACTCCTAGGTTGCCGCGTCGACATGGCCGAGAATGGCCACCAAGTTGTTGAGGCTGTCTCGAAACACCACTAGAATCTGGTGTTGATGGATTGTCAGATGCCGGTGATGGACGGATTTGCCGCCACCGCAGCCATTCGCCAACACGAAGCCGCGAGCGGCAGCGGCCAGCATGTTCCCATCATTGCCTTAACGGCAAACGCGATGGAAGGCGATCGGGAGAAGTGTCTGGATGCTGGAATGGACGACTATCTCTCGAAACCGTTTTCGCAGGACAGCTTGCAGGCCACCATACGTCGGTGGGGCAACACGAAGCCGACGGATTCTCTGCCCAGTTCTCAGACACTCGATGAACAGATCGCCCCAACAACTCCCTTAGGAATTCCCATCATCGATGACGCCGTCTGGGAGAATCTGCTGGCCATGGAACGAGCAGGCCGCTCGCACCCCCTGCACAAGATTCTCTCACTCTATCTCTCAGATTCCAGGCGACTCATTGAAGTGATTCGTGATGCGATCCAGGCAGGAAATGGAGCCGCGCTCACAGATGGGGCGCACCAATTGAAATCAACAAGTGCACAAGTCGGGGCTCTCGCCACCAGCTTTCAAGCAGGAGAAATCGAGCGACTCGCGCGACAACAGCAACTGGATTCCGCCGCCCATCTGCTGAATCCGCTCATAGAAAGCGTCGAGCTGGCCTGCAAGATATTTGAAGCTAAGATCCGGGGGCGAGCGGCGTGACTTCTTCGCCGCGGTGGAGTTATGCGGCCTCACCATCGTCTTTCGCCTTCTGGTAGGGTTCTTTCTCCAATTCCGTCGTCATCGCGCGAAGCCTGGCCCATTCCTCTGCTCCAAGATTCACAAATTCACATCCAAAACTACCGTCCCGATACCACCTGACAATCGCGTGAGAGATCACGATGGGAGACTCGTGATCAGACACGTGGACCCTCAGCTGAAAAACCGTGCCCGGATTCACTTCAACCAAACTTCGGATGCGGCACCCCCGAATGGACAGTTCATTCAATGTCCCATCGCCGGACAGACTGTTCGTCGAGATGAATGAACTCCGAAATCCAACAGGGAATCTACGATCTCTCCGTTGCTCCATGGGCCTCTCTCCTCTTCCAGAACCGACGTCCATTGTGTCTTCCCTCTCTGACGGGGTTCTGGTGCAGCGTCAGAGGTATCTAGGCTGCACGTCTCCCTCGCGTAGAGGCATCAGCCCGAGGGAGCAGTTGCACAAATTCTTCTGCCGGCATCGGACGCCCAAAGTAATGTCCTTGCGCTTGATCACAGCCCTGTTCACGAAATATCTGCAACTGCGCTTCGGTTTCAATGCCTTCAACCAACACTGTCAGGTTCATGCTATGCGCAAGGGAGACAATCGCGCGGGAGATCGACACATTGGCGACATTCTGAGGCACATCGCAGGCGAATGATTGATCGATTTTGAGCATGTTCAAGGGAAACCGTTGTAGATGGCTCAAGGAGGAATACCCGGTTCCAAAATCGTCGATCGACAGTCTAACGCCCATCGCCCTTAACTGCTGCAACATCTCAATGGACGTTTCGACGTGGCGCATCGCAATCGACTCGGTCAGCTCTAACTCCAGAAATTCAGCATCAAACTGGGTCTCTTCCAAGGCTCGGGAAACGGCGGCCGTCAACGAGGACCCATGAAAGAAGGAATTTGAGATGTTGACCGACACCCGAATGGGGGCATAACCGGCATCCTGCCAAGCCTTGCCTTGCCGGCACGCCATACCCAACACGGCTTCATCCAACTTTCGAATCATGCCCGTCTCGTTGGCAACAGAAAGAAACACGGCCGGCATCAATAAGCCACGCAAGGGATGCTGCCATCGGACCAATGCCTCCGCACCGACGATCGTACCGGTCTGCATGTCCACTTGGGGCTGGTAATGCACGACAAGCTCGCGATGATCCAGCGCCTTTCGCAACTCATTTTCCATCTCAAGCCGTTCTGCAGCCATTGAATTCATGGTCGCCGAGTAAAACTGTGCGTTGTTCCGACCTCGCTCTTTCGCTTGATACATTGCGACATCGGAACTCTTCAGGAGTTGATCCACTGAGTCCCCATCGGTCGGAAAGATCGCAATCCCCACACTGGTGGTCACCGCAATTTCATGACCGTCGATCAAGAATGATCGTGCCAGCGATTCCAGAATACGCCTGGCAACCAGGCCAGCATCCTGAACCTGCCGGATGTTCGTCAACAAGACTGTAAATTCGTCTCCCCCCAGGCGAGCCAATTCATGGCCCTCGCCCTTCTCCACCGGCCGACTGACGGAATCGCTGTGCCTGATCGATTCCGCCAAGCGATCTGCAACCTGTTTCAATAAGAGATCGCCGATGTTATGACCTAATGTGTCGTTGATGACTTTGAACCGGTCCAGGTCAAGAAACAACACGGCAAGCGTGGATTGGTAGCGACGTGCATGGGCGAGAGCCTGCGTGACACGATCTTTGAATAAGACGCGATTCGGCAACCCGGTCAGACTATCGTAATAGGCCAACCGATGGATTTCCCGCTCTGAGCGTTTCCGTTCACTGATGTCTTTGGCCGTCCCCACGATCGCCACGGTTTTCAGCAGATCATCAAAGACCGCCTCAGCCTGTAGATTCACCGTAAACTCACCCCCATGTGGAAACACAATGCGGTGATCGATGTCGCAAGGTTTCCGCTCCGCAAGGATCAATTGCAGAGCTCGGTCAACCAGATCACGATCATCCACATGGACTATGTCAAGAAACGCCTCTTTCGTCCCTCGAAAATCTTCCGATCGAATTCCCACCAGCCGACAAAGTTCCGAGGACACGAGAAATTTCCCGGTGGAGGGATGCCATTCCCAGTTACCGATCTTGGCAATCCGTTGTGCCAATCCCAGGCGTGCCTCGCTACGGAGCAATGCATTAAGCATGAGGCTCCCTCGCAGCATATACCGAACTCGATGGCTGAGGATCGTCGCGTTCGTCGGTTTGGCGATGAAATCCGTGGCGCCGTACGCATAGGCACGGCCGATCGAGTCTTCATCATCCAAACCGGTCATGACCAGGATCGGCACACGTTTCCCCTCTACCGATTCCCGCAGCTTCATACAGGCGGCAAATCCATCCATGACGGGCATGACCACATCCATGATGATCAGATCGGGACGCCGCGCGGAAAACTGCTCTAAGGCATGCGCCCCATTTGATGCTTCGCATACCTCGAACCCGGCCTGCTCCAAAGCCTCGCGCACAAATATTCTGATCAGCTCGTCATCATCCACGACGAGGACGACGGCCGCTCCTGCTTCATCTACTCCTGGCATCTCCCGCTCGGTCTCACTCCGAAGACTTCTCGTTGGTCGTCCCTCTGGACGACTCATGCCGCTACCTTCTCCAAGAGTCCCCGGGGCGTTCGGCTGAGGGACTGATGTGCTGTTTCAACCTGATTGGTTACTTCCATACACAAGAAACGCGGTCCACGCCTCGTGCGACGACCGAAGAAGGTCGAGAGTTGGGGCGATGGGTCTACATTGCCCATGCAGCAATGCATTCCAGCGGAGAATGTGAGTCGCTTCAACCTATGCACTTGGGCGCACAAGGAATGGATATTCCTCTTAGAGATTCTATCTCAATCAGCCCTCCGCCACACGTTCGACCATTCGGTTCTCTGCCCTGACACCTGACGATACCAGCAATTTTTGACGCGTAAAGAATTTGCCGAAAATTAGCTTCGCATCGTTGTGCAAACCAGCTGGGAGATTTCGTATGCTCAGGAAGAGCGCTGATTCTTTGGCGAGGCACTGCCCAGCACAACACCCACTATGTGGGAATAGCTTTGCACGCATGCTGAAAGACACAAGCGGGATTCGAACGAACGCACGGAGGCCTGCTCACGACACAGCTCAGCGAGCGGCGCGCTCAGCCTGTATCTCTTTTCGTGGCACAAGAGGACTATCCTTTGATGTTCCCGATCGGACGGAGTTCCGCCACTTTTTTGGTAATACCGGCACGATCGACGGTCTCGACGACGTCAGAAATATTCTTGTACGCAAACCCGGCTTCTTCCGCCAAGCCCGACATTGAGACGGCTTTGACAAGAATCCCCCGCCGTTTCATCTCTTGCTGCAGCTGCTCGCCACGAATCGATTTTTTGGCCTGGGCCCGTGACATCGTCCGCCCAGACCCATGCATCGTGGAACCGAATGTCTCATCGACAGCCCGGTCCGTGCCGACCAGGAGATAAGAGCCGGTCTCCATTGACCCACCACAGATCACCGGCTGACCGGTCTTCTGAAAATCCCATGGCAAATCCGGACTGCCCGGGCCGAACGCCCTGGTTGATCCCTTGCGATGGACCAGCAAATCTCCTTCGGGATAGCGCTCGACCTTGGCGATATTGTGCGCCACATCATAGATCAACTCCATGCCCAACTCTTCAGCCGACGTCCCAAACACGGCGGCAAACGCTTCGCGAATCTGATGGGTGATGACCTGTCGATTGGCAAAGGCCGTGTTGGCGGCACAGTTCATGGCCGAGAAATAGTCCTGCCCTTCCGGCGAACGGAACGGAGCACAGGCCAACTGCTGGTCTTTGACGGAAATCCCATATCGCCGCATCGCCTTCTCAAAGACTTTGAGATAATCGCTGGCAACCTGGTGGCCAAACCCGCGGGACCCACAGTGGACCATCACCACAACCTGATCTTGGCCGGTGATGCCCAACGCAGTCGCCGTCTCAGAATCGAACACGCGATCACTCGAGACAACCTGAACTTCCAAATAGTGATTTCCGGATCCCAGTGTCCCTAACTGGTTGATCCCTCGCCCCACCGCATGGTCGCTGACCTTCGAGGAATCGGCACCTGCGATACAACCTCCTTCCTCAATGTGCGCGAGATCCCGATGCCAGCCATAGCCTTCCTCAATGCACCAGCGAGCGCCTCGTGTCATCACTCCTTCGAACGCACCTCGACTCAACCGAACAAATCCTGCCGCCCCAACTCCGGCCGGCACACGGCGGAATAATTCCGTCATCAGCCGTTCCAGTTTCGGCTGCACATCGTCCAGGGTCAGATCCGTACGAATGAGGCGCATCCCGCAATTGACGTCATACCCCACCCCTCCAGGAGAAATAATTCCAGACCTGGTATCAAACGCGGCCACGCCCCCGATGGGAAACCCATAACCCCAATGCCCGTCCGGCATGCAGAGCGCGTAGCGCGCAATGCCAGGCAGACAGGCCACATTCGTCACTTGATCGAAGACGCCACGGTCCATCGCCTGTAAAATACCCGGCGTGGCATAGATCCGTGCCGGGACCAGCATACCGGCTTTCTCAGTGACGGGGATCTCCCACACTTCATCGGTCACCCGATCAACTCGCATATCGGTATTCAACTTCATACGTCGACTACCACCCGGGCATACCAGCGTGCTCCCTGCTGCTTCACTTCATAGAGATGCTTCGTGACACCCTTCACATCATTGTGGAGTGTCTGTGTTGTCTGGTCCACAGGAGCGCCACGCAGGACAGCCGTAAGGATCCATGTGGGACCTTCTTGAATGACGGACAAGTCCGCGTCATGGAACACCACCCCCGCTGCGTCTTTCCAATACACCAGATCCGACAACCATTCAAAGAGGAGATCCGCGACATCTTCGCACACGTGTTCAATTTTGCGTTCCCATGTCACTGCCACTGATAAAGGATCGGCCAGTGTTTCAAGTAACGCGTCGGTCGCGGCACGAAACAGCTCCTCAACGGAGTCACCCTCCGCCTCAAACGCAAGGTCCGCCACCGCAATATCGTCGAGGAATCGAAACGAATGCGCCATCAAAGGAAGCAGAATCTCAGAAGAGCGGATGTCAGTCGAGCACGAATTGCTTCGGGAAGTTCGTCAGATTACGGCAGCCATCTTTCGTCACGAGCACCATGTCTTCGATGCGAACCGCGCCCAATCCAGGATAGTACAGGCCCGGTTCGACCGTGACTACGTGCCCTTCCTGAAGGAGTGACCCCGTTCGGCTGATGCGAGGTGCTTCGTGAATATCCAGCCCCACACCATGCCCTGTCCCATGAAAATACCCCTGCATGCGTCCGTTCACCAGGCCTGTCTTGTACCCGGCCTTCTCGAACCGTGAACAGATACCTTGATGGATCTTCATGCCGTCGGCGCCGTCCTTGATTTTCGTGATGGCTTCTTCCTGCGCATCTTTCACCGTGCTATACAGCCGCTTGAGCTCAGCGCTCGCCGTCCCACGTATCACCGTGCGCGACATGTCGGCAAAATAGCGACTCGAGGCGGAGCGGGGAAACACATCGAAAATAATGCTGCGATGAGCAGGCAACGGTCCGCTCCCTTCATTGTGGGGATCACAGGCCTGTTCCCCACCCGCCACGATCGTATGTTGGGCGATACAGTCCCGTTCCATGAGCTTCACGTTGATGAACTTCTTCATCCGTTCCGAGGTCATCGGAAGACCATCCAACCACAGCTGCGCACCCTTGATCTCGGCCCGGCGCAACATCGCATGGGCCGCGGTCACGGCTTCCTCTGTGGCTCGTTGTGCCTCTTCGATATGACGCACTTCTTCCGGCGTCTTCACCACACGCTGCTCATAGAACGGATCCGACTTCGGTTTGAGGCTGTAGCCTCGCTCCTGTAATCGGGCTGCATGGATGACCGGAAAATTCGCGGGCACCGACAGGCGTCGGATCTTCGACTCTTTCAAGACCACATGGACGATATCCACGGCGGTCGGGGCTTTGATGCCTTGCTTCTTCGCCTTCTGCTCGATCTCAGAATACGACAGTACTCGATCCACCGATGCCTCAGATCTGGCACGATCCATTTCCAGATCGCTCATGACCATTACCCGTTCACCTCGGATTTCGAGATAGATGAAGGGATCGGGAGCCATGAATCGCGTGGCATAGTACAAATTCGAATCCAGTTCACTGGCAGCAATGAACAGAGTAGCCACTTCAGGTTGAGAGATCGTACTGCGTTTCATGGATAACTAGCGGAGCAGTGGCACCGAGTAGACCATCTGAGACGATCGGAGTACAGTTTTCAGGATGTTCAAAATGGTCGTCCAGCAAGGCCGCAAGAAATTTGAATGACGGGGCGTACTTGATTGGTACGTCGAGGAGTTCAAATGACTGAGAACGCAGCTGGCGAGCATTTTCAACATCCTGAGCGGATGCTAGCATGGGAGCCGGGGTCGGTCAAGAATTCGGTCGGACGAACGCTGCGATCGGTTATGGCCTGGCGGGAGCCGGCGATGGCGTGAGATCTTTGGGTCGCACACCGGATTCTTCATCAGGCGTCACCAAATCCATCGGCAGCGTCAAGGTATTCGTGAGCACATCGACCGCAAGCTGTGCCAAGCCTGAGAGACCGGAGGCAAACGACTTCACCGGCAGGTAGGTCACCTCCGGATCTTCCAGCCCTCCTTTCACTGTAAACATTGCCGTGGCCAATCCTTTGCGATCTCCCGCGATGATTCGTCCGAAAAGTGGAATCGTCTTGAGAAATTGAGAATAGGATCCGAACGGGCTCACCGCCACCGCAAGATCCAGCTGGTCCGTGGGTAAATCATAATTCCCCGCCGCAGTGATCTTGAGGATTGGGCTGTCGATGATCAAATTTTCCGTCTGAAACATCCCGTTTTGGACGGCAATGGTCGAGGAAATTCTGTTGTAGGGGAGCCCTTCTTTTTCTAACTCGACCTTCCCTTGCAGGACGGCGGGAAGATTCAACAGACTGATGATTTTCCAGACCGCTCGCTCATTTGTTTTCAGAATTCGTCCGTTTTCCAATAAGACGTCAACCTTGCCATTCAGCGAGGGGTAGATCCCATGGGGATTTCGTCCATGGCCACGAATGGCACCACTGATCCGAAGCTCTCCCGACACCCCATGCGCTTGTGTCTTGGCCAGCTTCAAGACGTCCTCAAATTCCACCCCCGTGGCTCGAAACGAGAGATCAAGGTCGGCCGGCGCGTTCGGTGGAAGCTGTACAACCAGCCGCCCCGCCACATGCCCATGATTGGATTCACCGGACAAGCGATCCACGTCGAGTACCCCATCCTGAATGGTGATGCGTGCAGACAACGCGTTGAACTTCAGATGCTGGTAATGCCCACGTGCCACGGCTGCAGTCATCGTCACCTGACTGGTTGTCGCCAGCGCCTCCAGGAACTCTCGGACGGGCGAGCGCCCGCCCTTCGGGATCAGCAAGCTCAGGTCAAGCTGATTCGATTCAATCTTTCCAATGATGGAGGGCTTCGCCGACCAATTTCGAACCGTAGCCTCCACGGCGACATCGCTGCCCTGAACTTTGAACGACAGTCGTTTGAGCTCAGCCTCGTTGCGGAGAAATCTGACACGGGCATAGAGATCCTGAATTGGCCCATCGACTCCCTTGGCCTGCAGCACCCCATTCGTCAAGCCCATCCACCCGGTGATTCGCCATGCTCGCCAGTCGGGCTCTCGGCCCTTGATGTCCAACGAGAGCTCGAGATTTCCCACTTCAAGTCCGCTCTTGGAGATCCATTTCGGAAGACTGGCGACCGGAATGATCCCGGTCGCGACCGCCATATCAACCAGGAAACCATTCCCGAACTGCATCGTGCCCTTGGCGGGAATCGTCAAGGAGGGCAGAACCAGTGCGACTCGGTCCAGCTTGATGCTCGCCGTTTGAGGGAGCACCCCCTCAAACTCGACCGTCGCGCGAGACCCAATGGGTTTATCAATCACCCCAAGCGCAACTTTCACCTCATCCAATACAATGGATCCTCGGACATGAGGTCTCGTCGTCACGCCCGAGAGCGTCGCCGTCGAACTCAGAGTCCCTTCCAGCATACCCTGCCCAATCGTCGAGGATCGGAAGAGCCGGACCATCTGAGTCGCATCGCCACGTATCCGAATGGACACATCTTGAAACTGACCGGTCGGTCCGCCGGTAATCGTCCCTTGGACCTGCACGGCCATCCCACCAAGATTTCCGGTCACCTGATCCAGTTGAGTCGCGCCATCAGCCAACACAAACCGTCCTTGCACCCCTGTCATCCGCTCCGGTAGTGCCGGATGATTGAGGCTGATGTGGCGAGCCGTAATCTCCCCACCCGCAAACGTGATTCCGCCTGGTTGATTCAACGGACCGACGAGGCGAAAGGTCGCGACCGCCGTTCCCTCTGCATCCCGAACACCGGCAAACACCTGTGCCATCCGCTCTGTTTTGACCGTCTTCGAGAGAAACTCCACCAAGGATGTGGCCCCCATCTCACCCGTCATCTCCAGGTCCAACCACGGGCCTGCATCGAGGAAAGAGACCTCCGCTTTCCCGTCAGTCAGCTGCATCGTTCCATAGTTCCCCGCAATCTTGGAGATACGCACTCGCCCGGTTTCGACCAGGATCACCGCCGCCAAGTCTTTTGCCGCGATATGATCACGACCGATAAGCGCTTGACCTTCTTGGACACGAAATTCCCCGGTCGCCGACAATTGAGGGCCGGTCGTAGTCGAGCCAGTCAGGGTGGCCTTCACAACCTGTACCTTTCCGTCGATCTGCCGTTCCGCCAGTATGTCCGGCAACTGCGGGTGGAGCCATTCCGGGGAAATGGTTTTCAGTAGTTGCGGCAGCGCCACAAGCGAACTGGCGAATGTCACAGCGAAGGTGGGCTGTGGAGTCAAAACGCCGGCAAGACTGGCAGTACCCGTCAGGGTAATCTCGTTCAGATGTGCGCTCATATCGGACAACACCATGTCATAACCGGCCACGCCCGGCATGACACGTACGGCACTCCGAAGATTCACCGCGCCTTGGAGATGATCGGAAACCGGTCTCGGACCGAGAAAATCGGCGGCGTCTCGCACCTTGATATCAGCGGCATCGATATGGCCGTCGAACTGGAATCTCGAAACCGGTTCTCCTACATCATCACCCGACAATGCCACGGGCTGTTCCGCCTGCTTGATCACTCCGTCCAAGGACACCCTCGAGACGCCATGCGAGCCCTGATGGGACATCGCCACGTGCACATCGGCCTGTCCCTGCTCCGGTCGAACGGTGATGTCGAACTCAACATGTTCCAAGGTGATGGATCGAATGCCATCGGGTCTGGCGGCATCCATCACCGTGATGGTTCCATTGACCAATTTCGCTTGTCTGACCATGAAGGTCCGTGCCATCAGACCCATCGTCTGCTGGTCAGTCTCTGATTGCCCATTCACCCCGTCCAAGAGATTCCACCGACCACGCTCGTTTCGCCGTAGGGTCAGCGTGGGCTCCTCAATCAGCAGTCGTTTTCCAACTATTTGCTTCTTCAGGAGCGGAAGGAGCCGAAGGACCAAATCGACGCGCTTCGCCGTCAGCACCACTTGTGCCGATTGCGGGTCATGGATGGCGACCTCTGACAGTTCCACACGAATGCGAGGGAACACCACAAACTTCACTCGATGGACATCGATTTTTCGACCAAGACTCTGCTCCAGTTGTTCCAGAACAAAGTCCTTGAGATAGTCTTGACCGGTCAGCTCTCTCGAAAAGGCGAGGAACGCGCCGGCAAGAACGATGAAGATCAATAGGCTCAGGAAGGCAAGCCGAAAATGAGACACACCACCCCCTTTGAATACCGGACAGGGCTTCGGCGGCATCTTACCGAATCACCTAGATGAAATCTATCAACTCTGCATTTCACAAGGAGATTCCCATCCCACATGTCTCGAGTAAGACCGACTCCATCGACTTTTCGCCATACCTTCTCCATACTGCGCAACACCCAACATCCTCACGACCGATGACAGCATCACCTGATCAGGTATATCGTCATCCCATCTCCATCAAATCTTAAGAGTTGACAGCCACCAGGCATTGGAACTACACCTCTACGTATGCCCATTCATCAATTCGCAGGCCAACCGGCACCTCCCTCAAGCTTGGTGGAGGTCGACACGCTCCTCGCTGCATACTGGGCTGAGCAACCTGACCCCTCCGCCCACGAGCAGCGCGTGTCATTCGGCACATCAGGACATCGCGGCTCCTCCTTCAAGCGAAGCTTCAATGAACATCATATCGTGGCGATCGCTCAGGCTGTGTGTGAGTACCGTGCCACGCAGGGTACGACCGGTCTGCTCTATCTGGGTAAAGACACCCATGCCCTTTCCGATCCAGCCTTCGTGACTGTCCTGGAAGTCCTCGCGGCCAATGGCGTGGAGGTCATGATCGATCAGGATAACGGCTTCACGCCGACACCGGTCATCTCACATGCCATCCTGCGCTATAACTGTAACCGAACTTCCGGTCTCGCTGATGGCATCGTCATTACTCCCTCGCATAACCCTCCGGAAGACGGTGGGATCAAGTACAACCCCCCGAACGGCGGCCCAGCCGATACACAGGTCACCAAGTGGATCGAGGACAGAGCCAATACTCTTTTGACGAACAAACTACGGGAATGTAACCGACTTCCGATCAAACAGGCGCAACAGGCAGCCACCACCCATCGCCATGACTACATCGGAGCCTACGTCGGTGAGCTGAACCACGTCGTCGACATGGCTGCGATCAAGACCGCCGGGCTTCGGCTTGGGATTGACCCCCTTGGTGGATCTGGAGTCGCATACTGGAAACCGATTATCGAGCAGTATGGGCTCAATGTTGAGATTGTGAATCCGTCAGTCGATCCAACCTTTCGCTTCATGCCGCTGGATTGGGACGGAAAGATCCGTATGGACTGCTCATCCCCCTATGCCATGGCCAATCTCATCGCCTTGAAAGATCGCTTCGATGTCGCATTCGGAAATGATGCGGACAATGACCGGCATGGAATCGTCACCCGCTCAGGCTTAATGAATCCCAACCATTACTTAGCTGTCTCGATTGCCTATCTCTTTGCCAATCGCCCTAACTGGAGATCTACCGCCGGAATCGGCAAGACCTTGGTCAGCAGCAGTCTGATCGACCGCGTCGCGGCCAAACTGAAACGGAAACTGGTCGAAGTGCCGGTGGGATTCAAGTGGTTCGTCGGCGGATTACTCGACGGCTCACTCGGATTTGGGGGCGAGGAAAGCGCTGGGGCATCGTTCCTTCGCCGCGATGGCACCGTCTGGTCGACAGACAAAGACGGAATCATCATGGATCTACTGGCGGCTGAAATGATGGCTAAGACGGGCCGAGATCCATCTGAGCTCTACCGAGACCTCACAAAAGAATTGGGGGAACCGGTCTACGAGCGAATCGACGCCCCTGCCACCCTGGAACAGAAAGCCGTTCTCTCCAAACTATCACCGGAGCAAGTGAAGGCGACGGAACTGGCAGGCGATAAGATCACAGCGATGCTCACCAAGGCCTCGGGCAATCGTGCATCGATTGGGGGATTGAAGGTCGTGACCGAGAACGGCTGGTTCGCCGCCAGACCATCTGGCACGGAGGATGTCTACAAGCTCTATGCGGAGAGCTTCAGAGGGAAAACGCATCTGAAGCAGATCCAACAAGAGGCGCAGGTGCTGATCGCCAGAGCACTATCCCAGCCAAAGTGACCGGACTGGGTAGGTCAATGACGGTGCGAAAGTATTGTAAATGGAGAATATATGAACAGCGTTCTACTTCGAGACTTTCTTGAGATTCCGTACGACAAGCTCGAAGAGATGAACCTCGCGTATAAAGAGGAACGACTAGGCCCGACCTCGGCCGACCAGATCAGGGAGCGCAGACAAGCATACCTCTCCGACGAAAAGCGCATCAAAGCCGTCACCGTATGCTTCACTGACCTAGAAGGCCGCCTGCATATGTTGGACTACGACAAGAAGTTTCTGCTCAGAAACGGCGACAACCTCACCTTCGATGGTAGCTCCATCCGCGGGTTTTCTCAGCAAGCCGAGTCCGACTTGCGCCTGGCCATCGACTGGACGGCCTTCTACATGGTGCCCGCCGATATTTTTGGTCCCGGCAAGGTCGTAGTCTTCGGCGACGTGCTCGAGCGCGGCGGCCACCCATACAGAGCCGACATGCGCCTCAAGCTCAAACAGTGGTGCGAGCAAGCCTATAAGAAAGACGGTACCGTCTTTCACGTGGCAACTGAGATCGAGGGTTTCCTCTTCAAGGGCAAAGATGCCGAGCGGCGCTACACCGAGTCCGGCAAGTTTGAGTTTGTGTCGACCGGAGGCTATTACCATTCACTGCCGGGCGATGCACTCCGCACGTTCATCGATCGCGCCGCCGAGGTACAGCGCGCGATGGGTTTCGAGAACGAGAAAGATCACCCGGAGGTGGCGCCATCCCAATTCGAGATGAACTTCTCGTACTCGGACGCGCTCGTCGCGGCGGACCAGGTGCAACTCTACAAACTCTTATGCCGGCAAGTGGCCGCTCAGGCCGACCTCACGGCAAGCTTTCTGCCGAAGCCGGTCACCGGCGTGAACGGCAGCGGCATGCACACGAATATCAGCCTGGCGCGTGCCGGCAAGAACCTGTTCCACGATCCCAGTGGCAAAGACGGGCTATCGAAAGCTGGTTGGGACATCATCAACCGTATCCTGAATTCCGCGAACGACATCGCGCTTGTCCTAAACCCCAGCGTCAACGCGTACCGCCGCCTCGACCCCCACTATGAAGCACCGAATCAGATCACGGCATCTGCGATCAACCGCGGCGCCATGGTCCGCATCCCGCTCGGCAATGAGCGTTCGGCGCGGATTGAGGTCCGATCGGTCGCCCCGGACGTAAATCCCTATATGGTCTTCTATACTCTCATCCGCACAGGGCTTGACGGCCCAACGTCACAGGAGGATGCAGAGACCAAGCGCAGCAACACCCACTTCCTGCCAGGCAACATTGTCGATGCCATTCGACTGTTTACATCGAGCAAGCTGACGTCGATGTTGTACGGTGAGGAAGTACGTGACAAGTTCGCCGAGCTGAAACAGTTGGCAGCGGATCGTTGTCCGAAGCAACTCGGTACCTTGATTAAGCCGGCAGAGGTTCAATTCCACCACGAGGTCACCAACCAGTGGCTATGGTCAATGTTCTGATGCAACGGTTCGAGCCGATGTGGAAAATATGGCGCACACGTACGAGACATGGATTTGCACCAAAGCCATTCGCACCTCGCCTCCAAATGATTTGGTCTATCCGCGTCATCTCATCCTTTCGGCCTGCCTCGCGCATCGAACCATGACCATTCTGAAGACGTTCTGGGCAACCTGCGGTTCGGCATGAGTGCTGGTCGGCATGATTCCCTCTCTAACATGAACATTCCTCCTGCTCCTCGTTGGGGTCTTCCCAAGCACGACTTTTGGTCCACCCCGTTCGCTGAGTCGTTACTACTACACCTCGACCTTCGATCAGGCCTGAGAATCCTCGATATCGCCTCCGGACACGGCATCCCTGCCTTTTACCTCGCTGAACAAGTGAGTTCCACGGGAGAAGTACTGGCCATTGATCTGAGTGCTGGACAAGTTGCCCGCGCAAAGGCCATTCAAGGTGCGCAATTACCACGGCTCCGATTCGAGTGCATGGATATGCGTTCCCTACCTCCGGATCTGCCACTATTTGATCGCATTACAGGAAACCTCTCCGTGATGTTCTTCCGCCCCGATCGATTTCAAGCAGTTCAAGGTCTGGTGACGCACCTCGCACCAGGAGGGCAGATTGTCCTGACTTTTCCTTCCTATGGTACTTTTGATTCTCTATGGCAGCGAGTGGATACGGCAATGATCCAGCAGGGGCTGCTCAAGGAGCGAGAACGCTTCCAGGCCTATCTGCATGAACGACCATCGGCACAGGAAGGACAAACGTGGTTGGAGAAGCTTGACCTTGAGCGAATTGGAGCCATTGAATACCCGCTTGAAGTAAAAACTGGCCCTGGCCAAGAATTTCTCTATCACCCACTCCTGCGTGGTGGATTTCTCGACGACGTGTATGAATGTTTTGAGGATGAACGGCGTGCAGAGGAATTCATGGTGAAGCTATCAGAGGACGTCCAAAGCTTCACACCGCTTATTGCCCAGCGCTGTGTCCTATCAGGATGGAAAAAGAATTGACCTCAATCTGAGGAGACCTGCTGCTCCGCATGATATGAGCTACGGACGAGTGGACCGGATTCGATATGGCTGAAACCCATGGCAAGCCCTTCTTCTTTCAGCAATGCAAATTCGGAGGGATCGTAGAATCTGGCAACGGGCAGATGCTCTCTAGTCGGTTGGAGATATTGGCCGATGGTCATGATGTCACAATCAACTGATCGGAGGTCGCGCATCACCTCGTAAGCTTCATCGAGTGTCTCTCCCATACCCAGGATCAAGCCCGATTTCGTTTTCATTCCACGCTGCTTCGCCCTCGCGAGCAAGTCGATGGACCGTTGATATTTTCCTTGCGGGCGAATCGATGGGAAGAGCCGCCTCACTGTTTCAATATTGTGATTCAGAATCTCCGGCTTCTCCTTGCAAACCGTCGCAAGCGCCTCTTCGTTACCTTCAAAGTCCGGAATCAACACTTCAATGGTACAGGTGGGATTCAGGCGTTTGGTCTGCCTGATCGTTTCTGCAAAGACCGATGCCCCACCATCATCTAATTCGTCGCGATTGACCGAGGTAATCACCGCATGGCGTAATCCCAGCGCATGGATGGCCTCTGCAACCCGGCTTGGTTCATCTTGATCTACCAAATGCGGCCTTCCAGTCTCCACGGAACAGTAGTGACAGCGCCTGGTGCAGATATCGCCGAGGATCAGGAACGTCGCGGTACGGGCATTCCAACATTCCCATCGATTCGGACAACGAGCCTCTTCACAAATCGTGTGGAGCTTGAGCCGTTCCATGGTCTGTTTGAGATCGAGATAATCAGGACCGGTCTTCGCTGTGACCTTGAACCAAGCAGGAAGACGGGGGGCACTGAGCGTTGATGGGTGAGGGGCGGTAGAAAAGGAGGACCGGAGATGATCAAGAGGGACAAAGCTCATGGTTGGTTACCCATTAGTAGAGCGCGGCGTAAACCAGTTCTTGATCTTCCCAAAGAAACCAGATCGCTCCGGCTCAGCCTGTGGAGGATCCGGATATTCTACCCAGAGCTCTTGGGAACCCAGATAGACGCCATTGCGAAAACTCCGCTGGGTTTTGAGCTGTCGGTAGCCTTGCGCATGTAAGGTTTGGATCAAGACCGTGAGTGCATCGTCCTGAGACGGGTGGACGTCTGTTGCAACGCGAATAGTTTCGTACCGCAAGACAGCCCGATAGCCCTCCCCTGCCTGCTCACACTCGACCGGACGGCTAAATCCCCGCTCTCTGTTATCCAGCCCGGCGAGTTGATGCTTGTCAAACCCACCCTGCGTCATGATTCATGCTAACGCCCGGTAGACAGCCACCAGATCACTGAGTGCAATGGTCTTGCTCTTAAGGACGGCTCGTTCAGCCTGTATGGCTTCACGGGTCTTCGCATCGTCCGCACCGAGCTTCAAACAAGACGCACCCAAATGCAGGATTCGGTCACACTCATCGGCGAGTTTCCGCTTTACGACCGGATTGACTGACAGAATTTCCATCAGTTGTCGGCGAGTCTCATCCAAATGCATTTGCAATTCTGAATCTGGATACCCTTTCCGAGCGGCTTCATCGGTACAGCGATCGAGATACTGCGTCAGAAATACATAGAGGCGTACGAGCGCTGCGGCGATCTCGGTCTGATCAGTCGATGAAATAGACATGGTCACACTCCTTCATTGGTACAGCCCGCTTCACGCACCGGGCTAGAGCAACACTTTCACGTCACTGCCTTCTACTTTCACCTGATAGGCTTCCACCTTGGCGGATGGATTGTTCATGCACGCGCCGGAGGTCACATCAAACCGCCACCCATGCCACGGGCAGGTGACGACGTTACCTTCCAACTCGCCTTCCCCCAAGGGCCCCTCCCGATGGCAACAAGTATTATTAATCGCGTGGATCGTCCCATCCACATTAAAGACAGCCAGTGTCTTCCCCTGTGCTTCCGCCACAATTCCGTGCCCAGGCTTGATATCCGCTAATGCCGCGACCCGTACGAACTCCGCCATAGCTTCCCTCCAACGTCAGGCCGATCAATTCGTGCTGAACGGCTGCTTGATCTTCTTGAGTAAACTGTCGATCGACGAACCGCTGTTCCCGCTACCCTTCAGCTGATCCATGAGCTTCTGGGCGATATCTCGAAACGCCTGGGCCTGTGGCGAGGCCGGATCAGCCACGACGATCGGATGACCGGTATCTCCACCATCGCGAATCGCGGGATCGATGGGGATTCGCCCCAGGAATGGGACACCGACTTTAGCCGCTGCCCGTTCTCCACCTCCATGCGAGAAAATCTCTGTCCGCTCATGGCAATGACCACAGACAAAGTAGCTCATGTTCTCGACAATCCCCAAGAGCGGCACATTCACCTTCTGAAACATGGCCATGCCCTTACGGACATCATACAAGGCGACTTCTTGCGGCGTGGTCACGGTAATGGCACCGGCCAACGGCACCATCTGTGACAAGGAAAGTTGCACATCACCTGTACCAGGCGGCAAATCAATCAACAAATACTCCAGTTCGCCCCAGAGTACATCACGGAAGAAGGCTTGGAGATACTGATGCACCATCGGCCCACGCCACACCAACGGAGCTTCTTCCGGCACCAGAAAGGCCATGGAGATGAGCTTCACCCCGTGATTCTCGACGGGAACGATCTTGCCGTCTTTTTGTTCTGGTCCAGTGGTGCTTCCCATCATCATCGGAATGTTGGGGCCATACAGATCCGCATCCAATAGACCAACCTTTGCACCGGCAACCGCCAGCGCACAGGCCAGATTTGCGGCAACGGTAGATTTGCCGACGCCACCCTTTCCACTGCTCACTGCGATGACGTGTTTGACTCCAGGGATCAAATTATCTTTTGCCTGGGGCTGCTGTGCCCCATGACCATGTTCATCAGCCATATCTCTTCTCCCATCTGATTGGACTCGTCGTTCATTACTATGCACTGACACAGACATCGAGCCGCCATGACACACCGATTTAATATCATAAACGATGGAATACGAAAAATAATATGGGTCGGTCGGGCTATCCGTGATATGCCGACCGGGGAAGGTCGGGTGATGGTCAATACACCGAGGAATCGAGCCGGCGCAGCTTGCTGGCCAAGCCAACCAGTGACAAGGCATAGATGATCCACTTGGACGGATCGAAATTGTACCACTGCGGGCCGTTGCGGTAGTCGCGGGCATAGGTATGGTGATAATTGTGGTAGCCCTCGCCAAAGCTGATGAAAGAGATCAGCCAGCTGTCGCGGCTGCTGTCCTGCGTGCCGTGGGGCTGCCTGCCGATCATATGGCAGAGGGAATTGACGGTGAAGGTCGAATTGAGGACCATGAACATCCGAAACAGCCCGCCCATGAGAAGCCCACTGATACCGCCCCAAAGGGTACCATGCCACCAGAATCCGATACAGAACGGGACGACAAGGCCGGAAGCGACGATCGGCCAGTAGTACTGGTGTTGCCAGAGAATCACCGGGTCTCGGCGCAGCCGAATTTCATATTTACCGAGGCGGTGCGGCGTATTGTAGAAGAGCCAGCCGCAGTGGCTGTGCCAGAATCCTCTGGTCGCATTATAGGGATCTTCATCCGTGTCCGTGCGAGCATGATGGCGAATATGGTCCGCACCCCAGACCAACGCCGAGTTTTGTAAGGCCCACCCGCCGGCGATCAAAGCCAGGCACTTCACCCAATCGGGACAGTCAAAGCTTTGATGCGCCACTAACCGGTGATAACCGACCGTGATCCCCATCCCTGTCACGATGTACATGACGAAAAAATGTATCCAGTCAAACAGCGTATAGCCGATATAGTACCCATAGAGGCATACGCCGACGACCGTCACGGCAACGATTGCGCAGAAGAGCGCGCATGTGATGTAGGAAAACCCTGATGTCGGGTGTGATGCGAGCGGATCCGTCTCGGCCATGTGTCCTGTGGTCAACAACCCCAACGAGGTCCACCATGGCAAACGGGCTTCGGTGAACGTGTTGCAGACGCCGCACTGTAACGGAACCACTGCCCGTTTTCAACCAGCCGACGGACAGGATCGCTCACACATGATCTCCGTGGCAGTCGTTGGGAGTATACTACCCATAGGAGCAGGGACGACCAGGAAAGAGGCGGCATGACGACGAATCCATCGGCGCGCGAACCAGTCATACTCCGAATCGGACAACACCTGGCCCAGTTGTCCGCCGGTCGTACCCCGACCGTCTTCGACAGTCGCTGGTGGTCACAAAGCGTGATCAACCTGGCGATGAAAGATCCCACGTTCAAAGTGCAGCTATTCCGGTTTATCGATGTGCTCCCCGCCGTCGCTTCGGATCAGGCCGTCGTGCGGATGGCGGACGAATACTTTGGAGCACTCCATGGTCAAGTGTTCGGACTGCAATGGGGCCTCAAGGCGTTGGCGGCGACGAGTGTCGGGGCCACCATCACGGGGAAATCCATCCGTCATCAGGTCGAGCAGATGGCGCGCATGTTCATTGCCGGGGGTTCGGTGGAAGAGGCACTCCCCGTCCTGGCGAACCTCTGGAAAGACGGACGTGCCTGGTCGGTGGATTTGCTCGGCGAGGCCACGATCAGCGACATCGAGGCGGACCGGTATCGGGATCGATGCCTGGACGCCTTGACGCTACTAGGCAAGACCGTCGACACATGGCCGTCGTCGACGATGTTGGAACAGGATCATCTCGGCTCGCTGCCGCGAGCACAACTTTCTCTGAAGATCTCCGCGTTGACCTCGCGGTTAGACCCGATCGATCCCGTCGGCACCTATCGGGCCGTGGCGGCCCGGATACACCCGATCGTGGAACAGGCGGCGACCCTCGGGTGCGGATTGATCTTTGATATGGAGCAAGCGGAGACGAAAACCTTGCTGCTCGAGATGTTCAGGAACCTCTTCGACGAACCGGCGTTTCGGACCTTTCCCCACGCCGGCGTGGCGATGCAAGCCTATCATCGGGAAGCCGACCAGGACATTCGATCCCTCATCGCCTGGGCGGAACGACGGAACTGTCCGATCACGATTCGACTGGTGAAGGGAGCCTATTGGGATTCGGACACGGTGCGCTACCGCCAGGCGGGGTGGCCGGTCCCACTGTTTGAGCACAAGGCGGAGACCGACGCGAACTATGAGGCACTCGTGCCCTTGCTCCTGAACCACCGTCAGGTCATCCGCCCGGCATTCGGGACGCACAATCTACGAACCTTGGCCGTCATCGAAGCGGAGGCGGACGCGCACCGGTGCGGCCCGGAGACGGTCGAGTATCAGATGATTTACGGCATGGCGGAACCGTTTCAGCATGCGATGGTCGCGCATGGCCGGCGAGTGCGATTGTATACGCCGGTCGGCCGATTACTACCGGGGATGGCCTATCTGGTCCGGCGATTACTGGAAAATACGTCGAACGAATCGTTTCTACGGAAGGAGTACGTGGAGTCGCAGTCATTGGCGACCCTCCTCACTCCGCCGATGGTCCCCGCTTCCACATTGCCACGATCCAGAGAGGACGATTCGTTTTTCAATGAGCCGCACAGCGATTTTTCCCGGCAGGAAATCCGTACGGCCATGCAGACCGCAATCGACCGGGTGCGAACCGATCTGGGGCGGACCTGGCCGTCGACCGTTCGGGGGAAGCGGCTGACCGGTCCCCTGATGGCGTCGCACAACCCCACACGGCCTGACGAACTCGTCGCGACCGTTCAGGCGGCTTCACCGGCCGACGTGGCTGCCACAGTCGGCGCTGCGGTGGCAGCGGGCGCAGCATGGGGGCAACGGCCCGCAGTAGAACGAATCGCCGTGATGCGACGCGCGGCTGGACTCATGCGCGAGCGCCGGTATGACCTGGCTTCCAGGGAACTGTTCGAAGTCGGAAAGCCCTGGCGGGAAGCCGACGCCGACGTGGCGGAGGCCATCGACTTCTTGGAGTTCTACGCCCAGCAGATGACGCGTCTCAGCGAGCCGCTCCGACTCGGACATTACCCCGGAGAGTTGAATCAACGGTGGTATCGTCCTCGTGGCCTGGCCGCGGTGATCGCGCCCTGGAACTTTCCGTTGGCGATTCCAGCCGGCATGATCAGTGCGGCCCTGGTCACCGGCAACGCAGTACTCTTTAAGCCTTCCGAGCGTGCTTCCTTGTTGGGAGTGCTGTTGACGGACCTGTTCCATGAAGCCGGTGTGCCGACAGATGTTTTGTACTGCCTTCCCGGTGGCCCTGAGATCGGACGGGCATTGTCCCAGCGACCGGAAATCGCCACGATCGCCTTCACCGGATCGAAGGATGTGGGACTGGGGTTATGGGCTGACGCCGCGACGGTCCACCCCGGTCAAACACTGGTGAGGCGGGTGATCACGGAGATGGGTGGTAAAAACGCCATCATCGTCGACGACACGGCAGATCTCGACGAAGCCATCGCCGGCGTGGTCGCATCCTTCACGGGCTACGCGGGGCAGAAGTGTTCGGCTTGTTCCCGCGCCATCGTGCTAGACAGCGTCTACGATCAGTTTCTTACGCGGCTGCGTGATGCCGTGATGAGTCTCACGCTGGGCGACCCGTGCGATCCCGGCACGCAGATCGGTCCCGTGATCGATGACCGGGCGAAGCGACGCATCGAAGAATTCATCACGTTGGGTATGGCAACGCATCGGGTGATCGTTCGCCGTGCTACGGAAGGACCGGGGTACTTCGTAAGCCCGACCGTATTCGCCGATGTCGGGCCAGACGATCGGTTGGCACAGGAAGAAATCTTCGGCCCGGTGCTGGTGGTCATGAAAGCGACGACCTTGGCTGAGGCACTGGAGATGGCCAACGCGACAAGATATGCCCTGACCGGCGGAATCTATTCACGAAGCCCCGCCAACCTCGCCATGGCCCGTGAGCAGTTCGATGTAGGAAACCTCTATGTGAACCGCCCCATCACCGGGGCGCTCGTCTCTCGGCAACCCTTCGGGGGACACCGTTTATCAGGGGTAGGCGCGAAAGCCGGCGGGGAAGACTACTTGGCTCAGTTCATGATCACCCGCATCACGAGTGAAAATACCCTCCGACGGGGATTCGAATCGACTCAGTGACCCTTGGCGGGTTTGATCTCGTACTCTTCCAGCTCCTCCATAATCTCCGTCACCACACCACGGTCCTCTTTAATGGCGGACAATTCCTGGCGCTCGGTATATTTCACAAGGCCGACCCCTTTGGCGAACCAGGCCGTCATGACATCGATGCCTGACACGGTGCGCTTGCTGTCGGATAGATGAATGTGCATATTCATGCGCGCTTCAACCTTGACGGCGTCCTGAAACGTTCCGGCCGGAACCGTGACAATATCGCGACTGATCACCTTGCTCCACCCCTGCGTATCCACCCTTTCGTCCGTTCCGTCACGATCCATGTCGCTTCCGAAGTCGAGCCCCGTTCGATCAAACTGTTGGAACGAAGACGGGACTTTGAGGGGAAACCGGAAAATCTGATAGGGGGTGATCTGCTTCTCCAGCGGCGTGCCCGGCTCCGATCCATAATAGACGATCCCGACCACATCGCGGCGATAAAAACTATCCGAATCTCCATGATTGCCCGGGTTCGTATCGTGAAAAACGGTCACCGCCACCCCATTGAGGGTCTTGGTTCCCGAAACCGTGGAAACATTCTCGAAGAACTTCCGTTCAATCGTCTGCAACGGTCCCTCGGTGATCTGACCACGATAGGTCCAACGACTGCCGACCGTATCAGGGAAATACTCCTCGGACTTGGCAATCGTGAAGGGCTCTTCCGCCCCACCAACCCCAGGCCAGGTCAAGAGACCGAACAGCAAACAGACTCCCACTTGCAAGACCAATCGCATAGCCACTCCAGGTTTCATCATTTCAGTGCACTACAGAGACGTGATTTTCACGGTACCATAGCTATCACAATAGCGGCAAGCCGATCGGTACTCTATCAAGATACGCCTTGTGCTTGCCTTGACTAGCCTCTCGCCGCATAATCCTCGCCAGATATGGAAAATCAGACATTCCCGACACCAGCGGTAATAGGTCAACGAGAAAAACAAGCTAATCCTCCATCCGTCCTCGTCACCGGAGCTTCAGGAGGGATCGGTCGAGCGATCAGTCAGGCCTTTGGACAGATTGGATGGTATGTGGGCGTCCATTACTATCAGAACAAATCGGCAGCCGAAGCGACATTGAACCAACTCCGCAAGGTCGGAGGAACCGGTGAGGCCTACGCCGCGGACATTCGGAAACCAGAGTCCGTTCGCCGCATGTTCGATCAATTCTCCCGCGATACCCATGGCCCCGTCGCCGTAATCTGTAACGCCGGAATCGGACAGAGCGAATTGCTTGTGCGTCATGCGGACGACATCTGGGACGATGTCATCGCCACGAATCTCACCGGCACGTTTCACTGTTTGCGAACCAGCGCACCTCTCTTGCTCGCGCGCGGCGGAGGCTCCATCATAGTCATCGGCTCGCACACCGGATTCCACGGCGCGAGGGGACAGAGTGCCTATGCTACATCGAAAGCGGGGCTGATTGGGTTAGTCAAATCGGCCGCGTTGGAATGGGGGCCGCAGAACATTCGGGTGAATCTCGTGTTGCCGGGATGGCAAAAGACCGACTTGACGGAGGGAATATTCCCCGAAGACAAAGGCTGGCTCGATCATGCCTTACGCCGGCCGGCTGCGCTTGACGAAGTCGTCGGCACGATCGTGCATCTGGCTCAACTCAAGGATACCTCTGGACAGGTGTGGAACAGCGATAGCCGGCATCTATAATGGGAACGTATCTTGTGATGAGACGCTCGTTCCGTCGATCGCGAGTCACAAGTTTCACGTTCAAAGTTTCAAGTTGTGCAGAAACCTCAAACATGAAACATTAGACCTGAAACTCAAAACAGTCACCTCTGTCCTATGAACCACGGCATATTCATAACCGGCACTGATACAGGAGTCGGAAAGACCCTGGTCACTGCGGCGCTCGCTCTTCATTTTAAAAAGCAGGGATTATCGGTCGGCGTGATGAAACCCATTGAGACAGGGGTCTCACCGTCAAGGGAAGCCCAGTCCGATGCCGCACGGCTCCGAGCCATCATTGAGAGCGACGAACCGCTGGGCGCCATCCGTCCCTATGCGTTTGAACTGCCGGTTGCTCCGCTGGCTGCAGCACAAAAGGAAGGACAGGCCATCAACTTGGAGACGATCAAGAAGATCTACCGGCTCCTCTCCAGCCGATACGACTTCATGGTTGTAGAAGGAGTTGGCGGGGTGCGCGTGCCGATTACCCCAAAAATCGGCGTGACTGATTTGATCCGATTGCTACGTCTTCCGGTCGTCGTGGTCGGGCGATCCGGATTGGGAGGCATCAATCATGCGTTGCTGACCATTGAGGCGCTGCAGCGGAGCAGAATTCCCATCCTCGCCCTGGTCCTCAACCAAACCGAATCGGCTCGATCAGCAGTCGCTCGTTTACAACAGCGGACTACGTTGGAGATTCTTCGCAAACAGGCGGGCGTCCCAGTGCTCGGCCCCCTTCCCTATGAACCAGGCATTCCGGGACGATTCCGACCCGCCGTTCAACATCTGGCCCGATCAGCGGCCATTAAGAAATTGGCGCAGTTGGTGAAGAGAGCCGAGCGACGAAGTCGCTGATTGTTTGCCGAATCTCCGGTGCCTTGAGGATTGCGGAGATCACCGCGACTCCGTTCGCTCCCGCTTGTATCACATCCCCGACCTGATCAAGCGTGATCCCGCCGATGGCAAAGATCGGAAGCGGCGTCAGCGGACGAATGGCCTTCAACCCGGCCACACCAACGACGGGATCGTGATCGGTCTTCGAGCCCGGCTTAAAAATCGGACCGAAGCCGAGGTAGTCCGGCCCACCTGCCGTTGCCACCCGCACTTGCTCTGGATTATGCGTCGAAATCCCGATCAGCTTGTCCGGCCCCATGATCTTTCGAGCGAGGCCAAGCGGCAAATCTCCTTGCCCCAAGTGGACTCCATCTGCATCGACGGCCAACGCCAAATCGCAGCGATCGTTCACGATGAACCATGCGCCCAGCTCACGCGCTATCTTTCGGAGAGGCAAGGCCTCCGCATAGGCTTCCTTCATCGACACAGTCTTGTTCCGATACTGAAAGAACCTGGCTCCCGCTCCCGCTGATATTTTCAGAACTTCCACAAGCGGGCGATCAGGATTGACCGATGGATCAAGAATGACATAGAGGCCGGTGAGTCCTGCCCTCCGGTGATCGTTCTCCCCCGAAATCTGGGTCATAGCAATTATCGTGTGGCCTGTTCGAGAAGCTTCTGCTTGACGAGACGGAAGTGCGTTTCCAATTCTTGTCTGGTCACCATCGCCACAAGCCAATCAGGCACCATGAAGGCCGGCTGAACAACCAGCTCGAAACCTGCCGACGTCTGATTCCCATCTCCCACCGGCTGCAACGTCCACACCCGATGATAGCGCTTGAAATCGCCGGCCTTGAGATCCGTGGACAGGACACCGTTCGACAAAGCCCTTGATTCCGTCACCAGTCGGTGTTCACCCGGCATCACAGAATGTGTAATGCGCAGATCGACGGTCGCCACCCCCTCGTGAACGTTCACCTCAGCCACCCGCATGGGTGTTTCAAATAACTCGGGCCAGTGCTGATAATCGGTCAACAACACTTGAACGATCGCCGGTTTGGCTGGGAAGAGCACTTTGGCCGTCGCCCGAACTCCACCCTTTGGCTCGATCGTGACATCCAGGCGATCAGTATCCGCTGCCCATGCACCACCTGGCCCTGCGACGAACGTCGACGGAAGACTCTGACTGATCAGCAGACACAGGACCACCAGTAGGACAGCACTGCGTCTATCCCACAATCGCATCCAGCAGCCGTTGGTGAATCTTGCGAACCCGTTCAAGTTGACCTTTGGCAGGGAACCGTTCGTAAAAACCATCGGCACGGAAATCCTTGGTGAGCGTGGCCCAAGGTTTCACCAGCTCAGCGAACGGTTGATGTGAGCGTTGGTCCTCCCAGGCGCTGATGAGTTTACGATCCACAATCAGGTCGTCCAGCACCCGGATCAACGCCTTGAGGGAAACGTCGCGCGTGAACATATAGCGCTCGTTCTGTCCCCAGATCTCACCCATTACATCCTTGACACCTTTGAGATAGTCTCGCACCAACGCATAGCACCGATCGGCCTTCATGTCTAAATGTGACTCGATCCAACGCTTATGGGCCGTCACCACTTTTAAGAGTTCGTTGAATACCTCGGACTGAAGAATCCATTTTTCCTGCTTACTCCGTCCTCCAAGGCGGTTGATCTTGTACTGCAGCGGCGAGTCGGACTCGCTGTAAAGCAGATTGACGACTTTGGCGGTGAACTTCTTTTCAGGACTCTCCCAAGACACCTTCTCATAGAGATCGACCAGATGTGATCGGTTGATACGCGTGTGGGTGGAGTTGATGATCACGAACATCTCCGTCGCAAAATCGGCACTCCGCCCGTCGAACAAGAGACAGGGCACTTCGACCTGCCTGCTCTGGTCCGGATGTTTCTCGTGGAAAAAATGGAGTCCGGCGAGACGATGCTGTCCATCAATGACCAGGTACTTGCCTTTTGGCTCGCTCAAGTGGCCGATCGACTCCGAACCTTCCACCTTTTGGAAACGAAGCGTTTCATCGGTAAAGAGCAACACCGTGCCGGGAATCATCGGTTGCGCCACGACGGTCTCATAAAAATTGACGATCTGTTTGACCTTCTGCCGGTTCAGGACCCGCTGAAACCCCTTTTCACTCCGCTCAATCCCCGCAATGAATTGCGCGACCTCATCGTGTTCGGCAATCTTCGTTTGCGCAATTTCTTCGCCTTCAAAATAGTACCGGCTCGTGAAGCGAACCTTTTCCAACAAATCACCGGCGTTGTAGGCAATGAAATAAAACGTCCCTTCCTTCTGGGTAATTCGCGTCGCCAGCATACGACCTCCCTTGGGTAGGAACCGAAGCTGGTGGTGATTCTACGCGCGCTCCCTCATGGCCGCAAGACAAAGGACTGTGCTAGCATCTCCAACCATGAGATCACGACACGGCACATTCCCGTTCTGGGTTGCTCTTCTGCTGATAATGCCGGCTTCTCCCTCTCATGCTCAAGAGATGGAGGACGCGGGAGCAACCACAGAGTTGTCATGCAGCTTCGCCATGGATAAAGGTGAGACCGCACGCCCCTGTCAGGTTCCGTTCCCGGAAGGATGCCAGGTCGCCACGATACCGGGAACCACACATCCGTGGACGACGATCTCTAAAGGTGGCCAGCTCCAGTGTCGGTTCGATGAAAAGGGAACCAACTGGAAGACCACGATCACTGGTGCGTGCGGCCAATGCCAGTCTGTCCATTGCTCGGTCAAGTTCAGCGTTCGGTTCATGTGCACTTCTCAGTAATCCGTCCACCTGTCCTCCATGTCTCTCGCAGAAATCATCAAACAAGAAGCACGGGCCTTGGGATTCGACGCGGTCGGGATCACGCAGGTGTCTGACGAGCAAGGATCAAGCAATCCTGCTACCGGACAAGCACCTCCGGCTGAATCACCTTTTCTCCGGCGTCTCTTTGATCGCCTGACGGAGTGGCTTCAGCGAGGCCATCACGGGACCATGGTCTGGCTGGAACGAACACCGGAGAGACGTGCCGATCCCCGCCAGGTCCTTCCTGGTTGTCGATCGATCATCTCCGTCGGCATGACCTACCTCACCGAACATCGCGCGAACGAACAGCCTGGATATGGTCGCATCGCCCGGTATGCCTGGGGAAAGGACTACCACAAGGTAGTGAGCAAAAGGCTCAGTCAGCTGGAAGCACGAATTTCCACCCTTGCGCCTGAGGCGCAAACCCGGTCTTACGTGGATACCGGGCCTATTATGGAAAAGGCCTGGGCGGAACGGGCCGGTCTGGGATGGATCGGGAAACACTCCAATCTCGTGTCAGCCGACCATGGCTCGTGGCTCTTGTTGGGAGAAGTGCTGACCACATTGGAACTCAGCCCGGACGAACCGGCGACCGATCTTTGTGGCAGTTGTACCCTGTGCATTCAGGCCTGCCCGACAAACGCGATCGTGCAACCCTATGTGGTCGATGCCACTCGTTGTATCTCCTACCTCACCATTGAATGGCGCGGCGATGAGACCACCATTCCTCATGAACTACAAGTGGGCATGGGCAACAAGATCTTCGGGTGTGACGATTGCCTCGATGTGTGCCCTTTTAATTTGCGCGCTGAACCGACCCACGAGGCCACATTCCAACCTTCTTCGGTCACCCTCGCACCGAGTTTGGATGCACTTTCTCGGCTCGATGAACAGACCTTCGTAACCCTGTTTCAACAGAGTCCGATTCGACGGGCAAAGATCCATGGGTTCCGTCGAAATGTCGCCATTGCACAGAACAATATGCCCCATTCATAAACTCCTCAACCCTCTGAGCCGATTTTGAATACCGCACTCCTTAGCAATGCCCACCAGCTCCAGCCCCCTTACTCTCGGGATGAGCGCATCATCCGAATTGCGACATATCCAACAACACTGCAACACTGAATGAGATGTGTAAAACCAGTCAGATTAGGCTACTCCGCCTAGGTTGTAGCATGAATCGAATTAGATACAGGGTGTATCTCTTTAGATTCTCCACTCCCTCTTTTACCCTGCTCACTCGAACGATCGAAATCGATACTTCCAAATGGCTGCCTCACCAAATGCTCAGAAAGACCTCTGATTTTTTGAAGCGATGACTGAAGCCAGCCAAGCATCGTCGTAAGTCATGTCCATGGCACATATTGTGCGTAGGGGGAAAAAGACTGGTGTCTCTTACGGTCCAGGCCATGATAACTGAGGTACGGGTGTGACCAGAGAAATTTCATGAGAGGCCAGAAGAAGCCATATGTGTTGTACTTTCCCATCAGAATTTGATAGATAGTTGACCCGGCGACTGCTCGACGAGTGAGTTAGGAGGGACGCAATTGACCGTGCTCGCTCGCTGCATCGCTTTCTGTGCCATAAAACCAAACTAAAGGGAGGCTATTATGCAGAGGTTTCGTTTACTCGCATCCACCCTAGGACTTGCTGTCCTACTGGGAGCCAGTGGATGTATTACAATGCCAGGGTCCGCCGGGGCCAAGGTTCATGAGGTCACGTTTACCGCAATGGAAACGGAAATTGTCATTGACGGAAACGGGACAAAATACAAGGCCTGGACGTTCAACGGACAGATGCCCGGCCCAGTCGTGCGGGTCACCGAAGGCGACACGGTGAACTTTACCCTGATCGGCGACAAGAATAACTCGTTCCCACATTCCATGGACTTCCATGCGGCCGAGCTCGACTTCTTGAAGAACTATCATAAGACCGTTTCAGCGGGCGAGACGCACAAGTATTCCTTTGTGGCGAAGAAGCCAGGCGTGTTCTTCTACCACTGCGGTGCAAGCCCCATGATCCAACACGTCGCCCGTGGCATGTTCGGTGCCATCATCGTGGATCCGAAGGATGCCAGTGCCTGGCCAAAGGCCGATCGTGAATTCGTTTTGGTGCAATCCGAGCTCTGGAAGAACCCGGACAACGTTCAAGGGATGTTTGATCGGAAATTTGATTACACGATCTTCAACGGCGGTGTCTTTAAGTACCATCCCTTCTTCCCAGGCGGAGAGCCCTTGGAAGTCAAGGTCGGCGAGCGGGTGCGGATCTATTTCGTGAATGCCGGCCCGAACGAGTTCTCTGCACTTCATCCGATCGCTGAAATCTGGGATAATGTCTACGAGAGCGGCAACCCGGCGAACAAGTTCACGGGGGTCCAGACCTATGTGGTCGGTCCAGGCAGCGCTGCCACCTTTGATATGATCGCGGATAACCCGGGAGCCTATCCGGTTGTGACCCACTCCTTAACGAGTGCCCTACGCGGTGCGATTGCGGTGGTGATCGCCAACCAGAATCCCAAGGACTATAAGGGTCAGTTGATGCCCAACACTCCCTGGAACCCGTAATGAATGAGCGGGGTACGGAGATTTAACAGTCCATTCATTCTCATACAAAGGAGTAGATGATATGTCGTTGAGCAAGAAGATTATGAGTATGGTCGTTGCCGTCGCGGCTGCTTGGACGCTGAGCAGCGCCACGTCCTTTGCCGCAGAGGCGTCGCTCTATGAGCGTCTCGGCGGACAAGGCGCGATTCAAGCCGTCGTCACCAAATTCATCGGCAACGTGGGCGGTGACAAGCGGATCAATAGCTATTTTGCCACCACCGACCTCAAGAAGCTCAACAAGCTCTTGGTTGAACAGGTCTGTATGGCAACCGGTGGGCCCTGCAGCTACTCCGGTCGGGATATGAAGACCACGCACAAGGGCATGAAGGTCACCGACGCCGCTTTCGGCGCTCTCGTGGAGGACCTGGTCAGTGCATTGGATACCTTCAACGTTCCAGCAAAGGAAAAGGGCGAGCTCCTGGCCATTCTTGGACCGATGAAGAGTGACATTGTCGAAGCAAAGTAACGACTGACAATGCCCGACACTGCAATGTAGTTTTTCCCGTCAACCAGGACCGCGAGGTCCTGGTTGACGCGGTCCTCAGGCTGGTAGACCCACACCTTCCCAATCTCAGATCCAGGCAATTTCTCCGAGAGAGGGGCACTGCCACTTAGGACATTGTCGTGTTATGATGTACCGATTTTCGTGCGCCAACTACCACGCAGCACGAACAAGCATGTAGCTGTAACATTCAGTGGTATCACCAAGGAGGAGCCATGAGCGGGAAGCGTGTGATTGTGACGTTGTGTAGTTTCATTGCCATTGCCATGTGGAGTACGGCAAGTTGGTCCGGCCCCGAGTCCGATCCTCTGAAGCCGCGTGTTCCAGACGCCGAACGTGGGGATGCACGAAAACTGAAGAGTCCGATCACCGTGACTCCTGACGTCCTCGCAAAGGGCAAGGATCTCTATGAAGGCAAAGGCACCTGCGCAAATTGTCACGGTCAGAGTGGCGAGGGTGACGGTGCGGGAGGAATGCTGCTCACACCAGGTCCACGAAACTTTACCAATTGCAAATTTCACAAGAAGCGGAACGACGGGGAACTGTTCTGGGTCGTGAAGAACGGAAGCCCTGGTACCGGTATGCCTGCTCTGGTGAAGGGGAATATCCTCACCGAGGAAGAAGCCTGGACGATCATCGCTTACGAGCGAAGCTTCTGTAAGGACAAAGAATAACAGTTAGTTTGTATGGGGCTGTAGGTCGACTCGTTCGACCTACAGCCCCATGGTTTTCTCTCGCCTCGATGAATCCTTCAATCACTTTTCCTATTTTGAGAGAGTTTCCTGCACGACATACTCACTGACCAGCACCCCTTCCCGGCTATCCAGTTCACGGTCGACGCGCTTTCCCCTTTTTTTCTGTATAGCGAGAGGTGTACGCTATACTAGGTTTTGATGGTTCCAGAGGAGGCAAGGCCGAGGAGTACTCCGATGAACCGTAAGATAGCGCTTCTCATTTCGAAGGATCCCCAGCTCAGACAGCTTGTCGAAGCTGCCATACCACAGATCAGTGTTCAATCAGCACCGACCATCGCAGAGGGGCTCGCACAGTGGTCGACGATTTCCCCCCGACTGGTGATCAGCGAAGGAACGTCCTCTACGCTCGTGCCGCTCTTTGAATATGCCGGACAGCTACCTTCTTCCCCGCCTGTGCTGGTAATCGGAGACCGTCACTCCGTCAAAGATGCCGTCGACATCATGCGGATCGGGGCAGCCGACTACCTGACAAAGCCCTTGCTTCCGGCAGATCTACGGACTGCGATCGGCCGTACCCTCAGACGGTCTCTTCCCATGAGTTCTACTGCACCACGAGATCCCTTCGCCCCCATCGTCAGTGTCTCCCCTCAGATGAACTTGATGAAGCACCTGGCCAAAGAAGTGGCCGTAACCGACGCCACTGTCCTTATCACCGGAGAGAGCGGAACCGGAAAGGAATTGTTTGCAGAGGCCATCCACTACTCCAGCCTCCGAGCCCATGGTCCATTGGTTGCCCTCAATTGCGCCGGGATCCCGGAACATCTCTTAGAAGCGGAACTGTTCGGCTATGAACCAGGAGCCTTTACCGATGCCAAACGAGCCAAACCCGGACGATTCCAAATGGCGGAGGGCGGTACGCTTTTTCTCGACGAGATCGGAGAAATGAGTCCCACTGCTCAAGCCAAGCTCCTCCGTGTGCTGGAAAACCGCACCGTTGATCCTCTGGGCGATACCCAGAGTCACAAGATCAATATCCGAATCCTCGCGGCAACCAACGAAGATCTGCTCGCCCATATCAAAGCCGGACGTTTCCGCCTTGATCTCTACTATCGATTAAACGTGTATCAACTCCGCATTCCATCGCTCCGCGAACGGTCTGAAGATATTGAACCGATTCTCTTGATCTTCTTAGAGCGAGCCAGAAAGGAACGCGGATGCCGTGTGAAGGCCATTGCCCCATCCGCGCTGACGGTCCTCAGAAGTCACACGTGGCCAGGCAATGTCCGAGAACTCCACAATGTCGTTGAATGGCTCACGATCACCTGTAAAGACGAGGTGATCCAACCGCATCACCTACCGACATCCATACAGGTGGGTCCGGCAACCGACCACCAAAGTCCTGACCTCATCCCATCGCTCCTCGCCTTTGGACTCTCGTTTCAAGAGATGGAAAAGAAGTTGCTGGAAGAAGCGTTACAGAAGGCATCGGGCAACGTCTCAGAAGCCAGCCGTCTTCTCAAGATGACCCGCAATACCCTCCGCTACCGCATGGCGAAGCATCACCTCCAGTAGGCTGACACTCTCTCCGTCTCGCAGCCCCCCCGCTGCGAATAAATCCATCCTTCAGGGCTGAAAATTTCTGCAACAGATCCATATACAGAAGCTTGAGGAGACTGTTCTCATACTCCAACTCTGTGAGCCGCTTCACATCGAGTGTTCTTGAACCCTGCTTATCAATGGGTTTTGACCTTCGCATTACAACCTCCGGGATATACGAGAACGATTTGAAAGAACCATGATGGGCCGCTGGACACTTGCGGAAGATGCAAACGTAGTTCCACACACCGTATGTTACATCGACTGGCAAAATCGTCCACTGCATGAGATAGGTCATGACGGATCGACTGAATGTCCACGTGATTGAATCAAGTGTGTATCTGATCCGATACGAGGTGGATCAGAAACAATACCAGCGACAAGACAATCTATCGCACCAACTGATGGTGGGCGAGACCCCTGTTACAGCTATGAAGGATCCTGTGGGACCACCCACTCGGTAGCTGGAATAAAACTAGACGAGTCGGACGCGACGTGGAACAGACGAACACGGACGCTCCCGATTCGTCTGTGTGGCCCATAAGTCAGCGTAAATCCAGCTCCTGTATCCTGCTCACGAAAGTGTTCGAGTCTATCCATTAAGACGCTCCTCGTCACATGCCGACCAACCTGCATCAGCGCGTTAGTCAGCATAGCGGCAGCTCCCTGCGCCATTCGTGCAAATCCTAGGTTGTGCAACTGGTGTTGCCCCACAATCCGCTGCAGGTCAGCAAGATCTTGTTCTGTCGGCGGCTGAATCGCCGCAGCAAGCACGACTTTGGACTTCAGTTGAGACGGAACGGCAAATGCCTTATGCCCTACCATCCCAGCAGGCGCCAACAACATCGGCGAGAGGTGCTGGCGATCCAACTCTTGGGCAAGCATCAGAAAGTCCTCGCCGCTGCCGACAAATACGACGGCATCGATATGCTCGTCTTTCAGCCGTCTCATCAGTCCACTTCCACCGACGGCCCCACGCCCGTACTCGTGCTCAATCACGATGTGCATGGCCTTTCGTCTCACCGATGTAAGGACCGCATTCAAGATCGGAGTCTTTGGTGGGGACACAATCGCAACTCTGGGACGATCCTGACCCGCCGATGAATGAGATTGAGAGGCCAAGAAGTCCAACAGCACCCGGTATTGGATATCGAAACCGGGCAGCGAATAGAACACGTATGGATTCGGTGGATCAGCGGGTTGTGGAGACAAGACCAGGGGGCCGATCAAGGGTACAGCCTCATGTTCGAGCAGACGATGCGTCTTGGATGTGTCTCCCGATTCGAAACTTCCGACGAGTGCAAAGGCCTGCTCCGTCTTGATCAGCTGCTCGGTTGCGACCCCTTGCGAAACATCCTTCCCGGAATCCTCACTGATCAACTCAATCTGTCGCCCATAGATCCCGCCCCGTTCGTTCACGGCACGAAAATATCCCTGCAGAACCGCTTGTGCATCATGTCCAATGGAAGCCAATGGCCCAGAGAGTGGAAGCGCAGCGCCAACAGTGATGGTCGTTGCCGTCACACCTGGATCGCTGTCGTCATCAGCTCCGAGTTTTTTGAGATAAGCCACTACTGCAGCTGCCTGATGATCAGTGAGGTGATAACGCGGCATGCCGGAATGGAGCGGCTGTCCGACAGTGTCAACCCCTTGCGTAATCGCGCGAGCCAGTGTCTGGTCTGTGTACGCCGCGCGCGACTGGCCGGTCTGACGTGACTCATGGGAACTTCGTAAAACCGCCGGTGTGAGCGGCGGCACGCGTAGCCCTCCTTCTTGAGTCCCCTGTCCTTCTACGCCGTGGCATTGGACACATCTGAAGAGCGTGGCGGAGAGATCGCCATCAACTCCTACAAAGCTTACTAGTAATTCCGAGCCAGACTCGACACTGCCTTGATGATAGATACGTCGCCCCAGACGTTCATCAGGCGTGAGCGGATCATCCCAGGCACGACTCTCTCCTGGCATCGCAATCGTGCTCATCAACGAGAAGAGAGAAAGAAGTGCAACGAAGAGAGACGTGATCGGCATTCAATCAATCAACGATGCGCCGTAGAACCATTCACTGAGTCAATGAGATCCATTACCATTGGAACAGAGGCCAGGCCATAATGTCTGGTCCATTGTCCAGTCGCATCGTTCCCAACGAGAATGAGAGACGGATGATCCACCCGCTGCGGCGACTTGGCATCGAATGCGGTCAACACACGGGTCAGATCCTGAGAAGACCCGGTCAAGAAATACCAGCCGGGCTTGGCACCGAATTTATTGGCAACGGCTTTCAGCTGCGCCGGCCGATCAGTGGCAGGATCGACACTGATTGAAAGGAGCGTGACCAAGGAATGTCGGGTGCCCTGAAGCTTTTGCTGCACCGCACCGAACAGGCCCGTCATTGCCGGACAACTCGTCTGGCAAGAAGTAAACAGAAACGTGATTGCGACAGTATTCCCCTTAATCAGATCGGAATACAGACGATGGGTGCTGCCATTCTGATCGATTACTTCAACATCAGGAATAACTGGTGTTGAAATTTCAGCGAAGGCAATTGCTCCAGCACTCAACATCCAACAACCGAGTACCACTCCAAAGAAATGACGAGTCATGACCACTTCAACGTCGAACCCCTTCTGCCCGCTGCATCTTTTTCTCTGCAGTCGGTGCAGCTGAAGTCACGCGTTGCACCACAGCCGTCCCCTGGGCATAGCGCAGATGACCCGATACCGTCTGCACCATGACTCGATATTCCCCGGCATGCGGGAAAGACTGAGTCACTCTATAGCGTCCCGGTTCAACCTCACGGGCATAGTGCCGCTGCTGCCAAGTTCCCGGCGGTTCAAACACCAAGACTTGGACATCGCGCAGGCCGACAATCGGTTGCTGAGTGGCTGCATCGAGTACCATGAAAGTCATGGCGGTAGGGACGCGAACTTGGACCGGTGCAGTACCAACATCCGTACGGATGACGGGGGGACGTGGTGCTGCCGCAGAGGAAGCTCCGTCTAACGATTCTCGCACGGTTGCTTGAAAACAATGCATAGTCCTCGGACGATCAATGAGGATTGGCACGTCGTATCGCCCAGCTTTTGAGAACGTGACCGGAGCTCGGTACACACCCGGCGCCACTTCCTTCAAGCTTCGATCAAGGGCTAAAATACCGCGGGGCATCCGCTTGTAATTGGAGAATGTCCCCATCGGCGCCATCATACCCTCTTGATAGAAATAGAGGGTTTGATCTGGCGCATTCGCTACCAGGACTGCGTTCCCTTCCGGCGCCGGCACGAGCATATCGGCGATCCCGAGCTGATCGGGAACCATACTGGGTGCATGTTGTCCGGCTTGAATCTCGACCGACGCCGGTTTTCCTTTACGAAGATCCGCCAGATCGATCAACGAGAACTTTTCAGATTCGATTCCACGCACATAGGCGTATCGCTCGGTGAAGGTCACTTGATCGGGATCCTTGACGACTGTCATGGAGCCGATGACCCCATTCGTGGCTGTATCGATTACCGACAGGGTGCTGTCGAGTTGATTCACGAATACGGCAAAACGACCGGTCGGTTCGAATCGCAGTGCAACCACCCCCTGCTTCGTTGGGATCGTCCCCACGCTGCGAGGCGTAGCTGGATCGAGAACCTCAATCATCGTGTCATTTAACGATCCCACATAAAAGCGCTTCGCTGCCGCCCCATACGCTACCGTGACTGGTGTTTTCCCAACAGGCACTGTGACCGTGACAGCAGCTATGCGGAGATCGATCATCGAAACCGTGTTCGCTTCACTGTTCGTAACCGCAAGATAGGAGCTGTCTTGGCTAAACGCGAGAGTATGTGTGCCCGCTCCTACAGCAATCACCTTGGCAATGACATGGGTTTCCGTGTCAATCGTTACAACCTGTGCCGTGCCGTCCAACCCCACCCAGACAGCACGTCCGTCCGGCTGAAGCGCCAAGCGAGTGGGCCGCGAACCAGCCCCGGTTGAAATCGTCTGGATCAGCCGATAGGTCGTCGTGTCGATGACGGCGATGATGCCTTCATCCGAAAGCGTTACATACAGAAATCGACCGTCCATAGTCTGGAGCCAATCCGTACCAATACCTGGCAACGAGATAATATGTTCCAGTTTGGTAGGGCTAAAGGCTACATGGGGATTGATGAAGGTGATCGTCTTATCGTGGTTCAATGTGGCAATCGCATAGCTATTGAGATCCACCTCAGGACGGCTTCCCAGTTGCCCACTGGCTAGGCCACGAATTTTATCGGCACAGGTCCGCTCGCCGGCAACCGTCTCCGACAACCTGGCATTCATCCACGCCTTGGGTCGTCCAAGCGACAACGGCTGCCCGGAGCGAGCGTCTCGCAGGGCAAACTGCGCCAGAGCTGTTTGCCCGACTTGTGCCTCCAGATATTCTTTATTCGCTTCAACAGCTCGCAAGGAGAATTCGATCCGTACCCCATCTTGCTCGAACTGTTGCACCTGATCCAGTGCCGTCGCTTGCAAAGCAATCGCCTCTCGCGCCGGTGCAACCTTCGATTGTAGCAAGGGATCGGCCCAGACCTGGCTCGCAAGCAAAACTCCTGTTGCCCAGATCCCGGTCAACTTCACGATCTCAAAACCAAACCCACGCACGTCAGACTTCTCCGGTTATGGATATAAACCCTTATTTATTGGCATCCGGCAACACAACTTTACAGGCATTATCATCTTGCTTAACTAAATTCTGTGGATGAATGCCAGGGCGCCACCAGCCCGGGTCCTCCGGCTTATTCACCCGAAGAATTCCCCATAGACCACCGCCGAACATGAATCCTTCCTGCGTACGGTACAAATAGTCACCTTTCACCGCACAGTCACCACCTGCTCTTGTTTGGATGTTCAAATGACGGCCAGGCCCAATGCCATTCGTCGCCCCAAACCTAGTTGGACTGTCCTCGTTCCAGCCCATAACACTGGAGCGATAAGCCCACGGATTGAGCGACCAATTGTGTCCAAAGATCGCTAGAGCATGCTGACGCGGATGCCCGCCTGGATGAACCACACGGAACCGTACTGGCTCACCGGCATCCACCTCAAAAATAGGTGTTTCAGGATCGCACGGTGGAGTTGAACATCCCTCATGTACAACCCTAGAACTCAACACATTCGACCAATCATATTCACTCATCACATCTGGCTCATCGGCAGCACTGGCACCTAATCGAGCCCAGAGTGGTTCAGTACGATAGTTAAAAGCCTTTTGCCCTGAATCTTCAGCATCATCCCCGTTTCTCAAGTTTGGCATGGGCTGGCCATGCTGCTGGAGCGCCAGTGCATCTTGGTAGAGGAGTACGAACTCCTTGAATCGATTGACTCCCTCAAAACGCTCATCATCGGTTTTGGTCCATGAACCGGGGGTCAGGATAGTATCGAGTTTCTTTTGAAAGGTCGACATCTTCGTCCGTTCATTTGGCTTCTTCGCTGGGCACCGAGGGGCTTTTCCGTATTTCCCATCCCGAGAACCCTCTCTCTCTGGCTCCCACCAGGTTACAGTCGCAACAGCACTTGACTCTTTTTCCCCGTCCTTGTCCTTAACCTTTTCAACCCTGAATTCCGAACATTGTGGCTCAATGACCAAGGCACCAATCGCTCCATGGGCAGGATGTTTAATGACGTCTGCCTGATCTGTCAGCGGAATAACCCCAAACTCAATCGGCCTTTCACGTATTCCGCCTTTCCGGCCAGTCAGGTCACCTGCATACCAGAGATAGGTCTTACTGTCATTCGGTTCGATAGTTGAATCTTCGTTGAACCCGACATGCGCTCCATCATGGCGCCTGGTATTTTGATCGAGGAGTCCCGCATGCAACCCGACACGATTTGAAGAGCGAACCTGGTTAAAATTGAAGCCCTCAATAATAGGCGGCAGCATGTTATAGGACCAAGTCTTCTGCCAACGTTGAAACTTCAAATCATCTAAAGGGTTGGCATCCATCAGGAATCTGTGGTCATCCGGCATCTCTTTAGGAAGCTTATTGACGAGCGTCACCTCTATACAATCTCCGGCCCGTGCCCGAAGAATCAGAGGTTCAAGTCTTCGATTCCCGCTTTGGATAGCCGATACATTTTTCTGTTCAACAAAGAGAATCGCGTAAGGATCAGTGATACCAAATGCTTTGTTGTACACGAGCCCTTTTTCGCCCAGTAGATCCTTAGCCATCCGGGCCTCAACTGAAAAGGTCTGGAGGAACTCTTTCCGCGTTGGGTCTTTGCAAAAAGCCTCGACCGGATCGTGCACGAAGCGCTTCTCCGTCTTCACCACGGGTGGCTCTGCTTCTGAATCAAGTCGCTCATCCAACCCTGGCGCACTGAGAGCATCGGTAAAGGGGTTCTTATCTGTATTGCCGGGCAGTCGTGCTATGATCCGATTGAGATTGAGATTATTTTCTTCTGCTGGGTAAATCCGCATCAAACCCCACTGGCCATCCCAGAGATTATCCATCGCCGCTGAACTCAGCAGGAGATCGGTTCGGCATGGTTGTTCGCCGGGTTTTTGACACTTAATCGCTTCGATTCCATGACCGAGTACTCCAGAGGGTAAGTTGGATAACCCAAGCATCCGGTCATTAAACTCAAAGTGCTCAGAAATACCGATGTGTTGCGCATTGACATACCCACTATTTTGAGAATCAGGCTGAGCAAGCCAGCGCGCGCCATGCATTATAAAGACATGTTGCTCTTCTTGAGCCCCCTGAATGAGTCGAATTTGGACTCGGTCGCCATCATACGCTTGCAGCAACGGCGTAGCGGGATCACCTTTCTGGCGGCCGATTCGATTCTTCTCATTCTCCGTCCGCTTCTTCAGATCTTCATTTTCTCGATCCTTCGGACAGACTCCTAAGAGACACTCCGTGAAAAGCGATGCACCTTTGTACCCCTGATAGTCATGGAGCTTTGAGCTGAACACGTGTGCCATGTCGCCTTCATCACCAAGCTTCTGCTCAAAGCAAGACTTCTTGCTCACATCTCCCATCACCGGCAGACACGACCAGGGACTTACCAGTCCGTCCTTTTTCGAAGACTCTTTGGGCTTGCTCCAATCCCCGATTCGGAGCGGAATTGGTTCGTTTCTATAGTTGATCAGTTGCGTGCCAGGATCTTTCGTTGAAATCCCTTCTGGAGATGGAATCCGACCAGGTATCTCGGGATTTAATACCCCTCCTTCGATATGGTTCGGAGGATTCACTGGTCGAAATCTATTGCCTTCCGGTTCATCTTCGTTCTTCATGTCGGAGGTGTACACAATCGCAAAATCTGCAAAAGCGAGATTGAACTCCCGCCCTGTTCTCAGTCTATCGATACTATTTTTATTATCGAGATGCGGGCTACATTCCATAGATTTGGCATTCAAACAGGCTTTCCCTCCATCGCGCACAATGATGTTGGCGGCATAAGACGTGGGACCACCATCTTGATGCTCCTTGCCAGTCTCTGGATTTATGACACGAAGAGGGTTCCCTTTTTCATCGGCTCCACCCATATCTCGCCCATCGAGAAAGGACCATTTTGAGTTGCGCGGCTCAACAACAAGAGCCGCATAGAAACCATGATGTTGATGCGAACTTGGCCCAAAGTGATCATGGGTGAATACAGTGCGAAGCGTGCGATCCTTTACATCCCTCTGATCAGACTTCCCCCCAGGCTTCCCATTGAGCACAGGGTCAGCCCACCAACGCTGGATAGTTGTCTGAGCGCCACACCAAGGGTGGCCAATAGGATCACGATCATCTGCTTCCTTATTAGTGATATCGCTGCACTGACCACGTGTATCGCCAGCCAATGCCCCGTCCTCCTTTGCACCTAACTCCCCTTTCTTGAGAAAAATGGGATGTGTTTTAGGCTTCAGCAGAGATAACTCTTTCTTAACCTTAGGGTCTGTTGGACATATAGGGCTCTCAGGATGTTCTTTACAAAGCTTTACAAAAGCGTTATTAGCGATAATGCGCTCGCGCACTTCATCGGCAGCCAACGTGCCGTCTTCATAGTTCCAACCATTTCCAGAACCATCTGATGACGTGACATCGAACTTCACAAGATGAATATGTTGCCCAATCACGTCGGTCGGTGAGTAAACCTGGAAATCATCCAAGTTGAGATTACTGGGGATCAAATTGGTCGCCTTGAAGACGATACATTCCCCCGAGTTGGCCCGGAAAAACAATGGTTCTGTTGGACGTGAGCCATTCAATGTTGCTTTCACATCCTCTTCCAACACGGGAAATCGCGCCTGAGGATCGTGCCATCCGGCTTTGTTGACTGTCATATCCATCTGGATATAAACCGCCCGGTATTCTCGTGTCATCACGGGGCTCACACGTCCGAATTCATCGATGTAATGCTTCGGGCATGGATTGGAAAACGGAGCGCCTGTTGCACCATCTCCCAACCTGCTTGTGCCAGTCGCTGGTTCATGCCCGACATTTCCACCTCCATTGACGCGGAAGAACACACGTGTACCTTTCTCATCATCGCAGGTCCCATCAGGCAAACAGCTTGAATACCCCGGCGCATCCCAGTTGTAGGCCGTGTGGGTCCACCCTAAGTTGCCGGGCTTGATTAGTTCGTCATGACTTTCGGGGTGACCTTTGTCAGTATGGTGCTTCTCAAGGTGCAATATCCCAGCGTGAAATTGCATTGCGGCGTTTTCCTGCTTAGTACCTGTTTCCGGAAGACTTCTAATGTCTGCTATCGTCAATTGGCGGGCTAGCCCGAAGAAATCGGGGTTTTGATTATCACGATAGACACGACGGGCTGTGTAATCTGAGAGATTTTTTCCGTCCTCATAGAGCAACGGTTTACCACTTGAGGTCTGGCGAGGCGGAATAGGAGCAGGCCCACCTTTGGAATCTTTTACGACATGAGCAGGTTCGTCAGCATTGATGCCATCCTTGGAAATTCCTTTGTCGCCGACAATGACATGTCGCTGTAAAGTCTCTTTATCCTGTTTTCCATCTAGGTCCAGCGGTGGCTGAGGTGGCCTGTGGCCCTTCTGTGCTGCGATGTAAAATGGATATCCTCTAAAACTCTTTGAAGCATCCTCCTCATTTATCTCTTTTCCATCTTTCGCCGTTTGTTTCACTACCATCGGCACAGGAGGCAACGGAGCACGAGGCAATGGAACAATGGCGGGATTTGGCGTACCTTCTTCAATTTCAGCATCAGGAAGATTACGCCAGCGAGGGTTGTTCGTCTCACTGATGGGCTTATTAGGGTCAAAGACTCCCCCCTTAAACTTCCCATTCTTATCCTTGGCACCAGAAAACCCATCCTCGAACACGTCATGCGTTCGCCACAGTTCCCACATGCCTTGCGCAAAATGTGGATAAAGGTGGCAGTGGAAAATTGAATCGCCAGGTCCTAAGTTTCGATTTCCGGAGCCACCATAATGCACTTCGTAGCTAAATGTAGATCCTGGCGAAATTGTTTGTGAATCCAGATAATGCGATAACGCATCGTGCTTGTCTTCGACCCATTGATGAGCATGCAGGTGAAACACATGCGTCTCCTTTGGACCAGCATGCATGTTGCGGAATCGCACTGGATCGCCAAGATAGGAATGATGGACATTTGATGGATCGTCTGGATACTTGGCTTCCTTTTTATAGAGATAGGGAAACTCGAAGGTGATTTCTTCAGGACGTGCCTTGGTGCGAGTTCCATTCGGAAAAATCTTTTCGATACTTTCATCATCAAGGCGCTTGAAGATCGTTCCATCTGGAAGAATCACTGGAGCTGTTTGATGATCAGACCCCTTCTCTTGGCAATTCTTTTCCGTCCCATCCTTATTTTTCCGGCATTGCGGCACCAGATTTCCGGTCTCTTTGTCTCGCCGATAGCCTACAACCATGGCCGGATCGCCGTTCACCCATGAAGTTAAGAAAAACTCCTCAAGTTTGCACTCGACGCAATCCCGTGCGGGGCCAATCTGTTTCCGATTGGCCACCACCATCGGACCAACCCCTGAGGCTCCATAGTTAATCCCCATCCCATCTCTGAGGGAGCTCAACGGCGAGTTTTCTTCGTCCAATTCTTTAAAAGCTTGGACGGCGGTCACTTCATCGTGAAAGATCACTGTAAATTCACGATAGGGTTTCCCACAGGCATGGCCTTCGCCCTGTTGGTCGCAATCGTCTTCACGTTCGATATCGATAACAGCATTCAAATCTGAGTGCACGATTTCATAGACAGCTGGAGCTACACAGGTCCACCGCACTAGATGGCTGACCGGATCCTCCTCATGCTCGTACTGGTATTCTTCCTTTGCGCATGGAGCCGTACGCCCTTTCCCCACCGGTACTTCGCGCTCGTTCCTCGGACGAGTTTCTTTCAGCATGTTCAAAATTGGATCGCCCTTATAGTTTCCCTTTTCAAAGAGCTTTTCATAATCGATCTTGGGTTGGCCATAGCGAGTCAGTTTCACCGTCGCTTCTGTAAGATCCTCGTGAGTGACTTGCGAACGATACCACTTCGCATCTTTGGGCTGCACGTTGACGGATCCGAAGAGCCCCAACCCAAGCTGGCCGCCATCCCCTTCCCCCCCGGCTGGCGCTCCCATGGAATAGAAGAAATAGGTCCCTTCCTTCTTGGCGTACCAGGTGTAGACTCTGGTCTCGCCCGGTGCGGCCAAGGAAGAGGGATTCATCCCAACATTCACCCCTTGCGAGTCGATCGAGTCGACAAGACTTAAGCCATTCACATGCATCGATGCGTGGCGTGTAGCAGGCTCTTCTCCGTCGATTACATCCCTGATTAGTTCTTTTCCGACATTGCCGTTGTTGCTTCCAGTATCGTTCTTATGTTTAGCCCCTTTGGTCTCATCACTCTCATTTCCAATCACCCTGTCTGGATGGGTCAGGCGGAATTCCGGATCATTCATTACCTCTTGCCCACCCGCAGTAGGGGCCAGCAAGTTGGTGAAGGTAACTCGCAAGCAATCCCCCTCATTGGCACGCAAGACTAATGGACGTGGTCGCTTATCAGAACGGAGTTTGACGTGACCGGCCAATGCAACTTTCTTTTCATCACCTTTTTTGTCCTTAACAATCATGACATCCTGGCCAGCTTGGGGCTTGAGCGGGATATGGATCTCATGATCATTCGATAGTGCATCCAAATCTTCGTTTATGATTTCAATGCGATCTTTTGAATCCTGCAGAACCTCATCTTGGAGAACAACATCGCGTCGAAGAGCATACATAATCCCTGCGGGGTTAAATGATCCGAATCGGTTGTAGTAGTAGACTTGTTCTAGAGCCACTACGTCAGCTGTAATGATCCGCTCGCAAGTTGGTTTTTCATGCTCATAGGCCTGCTTCATTGGTACATGTGGAGAGGTCATACAACCCCAAATTACAGTTGTCAGGCTTAACAAGAGGGAGGTCAGTCCACACCGCTTCAAGGATTTCACCCAACCCATGTGTGGGACCCTTTTAGAGGGACGACGCTGGTACCTTTTACACATTGCAACGATATACGTCTTCATGACTTTCCGCTCCTTCTCACCAAACATTCTGCTTCAATTCATTCTATTGGCTGCAAGCAACACTTGACGGCACTGTTGCCCCTGGCCATGGTTTCAGCTGCCCAATCACCGTGCTCTCATCCGTGGACCATCCATTTACAAGGAAAGCCAGACACTCAAAATTCAGAGGCGGCAGGGGGCCGCCCTGTACCCCGGTTGGCTCAGGGAAAATATACTCCCCGATCGGCGCCGCATAGATCCCAGGTGGATCCGGTTTGTCACTACCGTCAGCCAATGGCACATTCCCATCGATACGCACCATCAGTTCTCGGGTTGCGCCTCTAGTGCCTGTTGAATCGAACAGAACCAACGCACGCTTTCCAGTGATATAACGAAACCGCCCATACACCGCCTGATCTTTCGGGGCTGGGCCAAGACGCCTTACCTTCGGCTTTAGCGAAACTCCTCCTCCAATGACCGGATAATCAAGCGCATAGACATGGACCGAATCAATCCGTGATGGATCGGTCAAGAATCCTTCGATCTTGATCCGATCTTGGCACTCAGCCGAAGTCCCTGCACAGATCGCCAGTGGGCCCATCGTCCCAATTAACGATTCATCCAGAGTTATGTAGGCAGGATCTGCACCAGGCTTCGTATAGATCCCCACATTCGCGACCATGGTATGCACCGAAACAAACTCCCCACCTGCATCCTTCGCATGAGTACCGGCATACGTGACGTAATCACCGATCACGAAAGGCGCTTGTTCATTCTGGTTGCATTGTCCAGGCCCTAAACCACATGCAGGAATGGGTACGTTGCCAAAATTAGCGGGAGGGTTGAGATCGACATTATTCATAACAAAAGTGGTTCGAAACCGACCATTACCTGAATCAACAGGGCGATTCCCTGCAGGACATTTGAGGTCGGTACTCGTTTTGGTTGCTGGATTTATTGAACGGGGTACACACATGGGATAGCCGGTAAGTGCATGAATAGTGGGATTATCCTGGTCTACCTGAAATCGAGCATCTGGATAACGAGCATCAGAGGAATTCCCACCTGGACCAAACTGTTGCTCATTTGAGAGTCCGTAGCGACCTGTTCCACCAGTAGTAATGGCCGGATCGTTCACACGCAGTCGCGTATCACCAGCTTGGACCGATGTCGCGTTTGGATTAGCGCCCACATGTATAACCCCATCGGGATCGATCTGATGAATGTATCCCGCACTATTATTGAGCGATTGCTGGGAGATACTGACTAAACCCGCAACATATGTATCAGTGCAACTCGGCGGTATTGTGGGCGGCGTTGTGGGGAGGCACACAATGTTACCATCAATTGACACTTCGAAGGCCGCAAGCGGTTTGGGATCATCGTTAAGTGCCAGACCCGAATTCTTGTTAGTGAGTGATGGTCCTGTGGCCTCCTTAAAAATCTGTTGGGGAAACTTATAGGCGGCAGGCATAGTCACCACTAGATTTTGAGGAATACGGATACTGATCCCATTAACGACCATCCGTGCCTCAGAAAATGGAAGAGCTGCTACAGGGTCGGCAATTTTGTTACCAGCACTATCTACCAGTTCGAAGGTCTCCAAATGGCCTATTATCTGAAACGGTGTAGCGGTCTGTGCATTCACTGAGACGGCCATCCCAACAAATCCAAGCATTGCAAATCCCCCGACGAATTGAACAACACGCTGTCGCTTCATGGGTTCCCCCTTCGCATTAGGTCGTCACAACGGATGTCTTTGGGTTTTCTTTACTCTTGGTTTCCAGAATTGGTTGCCTCACGATCATGTGAGCCGGCCCTTTTATACCTATCAGTAGATATCTGGCAAGTGTTCTTACGTGTGTGACGCGAAACGATGCAAACTCGATGCCATGGCAAGTTGCCGGTAAGGGCGAGAATCCTGCGCTGTTGTTCTAACGGTTACAGAGAGGTGAGAGAGAACTGAACACCATGCTAGATGAGGTCCGAGCTGAATCGAAAAAGATACAGGGAGTGAATCTGAATAGATACGTATGGAGTCTCAAAGTATGACAGGACTACCAGGCAGTGGCGCACTCTTTCACAGCCCCTTGCCTATCGTAGCTTTGCCACGGTCACGCCATCGCCTCCTTCGGCCCGATCACCAGGGCGAAACGCTGCCACGTAGGGGGACGATTTCAAATAGTCTCGTAGGGCGGACTTGAGCCGGCCGGTTCCGTGGCCATGAATGACACGAAGGAACGGCGCGCCATCGAGGGTCGCTCGATCCAACGCCGCCACAACCCGATCCAGGGCCTCATCCACGGCTTGGCCTCGTACATCCACGACGGTCTGCTCACCTAACCCTAGTCCTGTATCTGTCGTACTCCGGTGAAGGGGTAATGCTGCGGCAGTCGGTTGAGGCGGCCCAGAACACGGCTCACCGACGATCCCAACGAGGTTCGAGACGGTGGCTAAGATCTCCCCTTCTCCGACTTTGACACGAACCCGTTTCTTTCCTTGTGGTATCTCCAGCAAAGTTCCTGTCATGCCCAAGCCTGCAATCTCCACCGTATCGCCGATAGCAAGCCGTTCGATCGGAATCGGCTCGTTCGGCGGTGTAAGCTCCTGCCTGCTCTTCGTCTCTAACTCACGCAGCCGCTCTTTCGTCTCCTTCACCTTGATGAGCTTCTGTTCGCGCTTCAGGGAGTCGACCGTCGCTTGAACCTCGGCCCGAGCCCGTTGAAACTGCTCGCCAAGTTTCTTTTTAAGCCCCCGTCGAGCTTCCTGCTCCGCGGCTTCCAGTTGGGCTCGCAACGCGTGGGCTTCGCGTGCCGCTTGTTCGGCTTCTTGCCTCGACCGCTTGGTTTGTTCTCGATCCTCGGCAAGCTGGCGCTGTTTGCGCTGCAAATCCGCCATCAATTCATCGAGTCGGTAGTTCTGGCGATGGAGGCGCCTCCTCGCGTCATTCACCAGACACTCATCCATGCCGAGGCGCCCGGCAATCTCAAGTGCTGACGAGCCACCCGGAATACCCATGAACAATCGATAGGTCGGGGCCAACTGTTCAACATCGAATCCCACACTGGCGTTCCCAAAACCAGGAGTCGTTTGTGCGAGCTCTTTGAGCGCCCCGTAATGCGTCGTGGCCACGACTTTCATATTGAGTTCCGCCAAACGACAGAGCAACGCCTCCGCCAATGCAGCCCCTTCTTGGGGGTCCGTCGAAGTCACCGGTTCATCAAGCAGTACCAACGAACACGGTGCAGCCGGAGGCTCGGTCGTCGAACAGGCGGCATGCTCAGTGAGGAGCCGGATCATCTGTGTCATATGGGCCGAAAAACTGGAGAGATCGCGACTCAAATCCTGAGCATCACCGATATCGGCATAGAGATCGGTAAAGAGAGCCATCTCCGACTCCGGCGCGCAGGGAAGATGCAGCCCTGCGCGGACCATGAGTGCAAAGAGCCCGACGATCTTGAGTGTGACGGTCTTCCCACCCGTATTCGGCCCCGAGATTACGAGCACCCGAACCGTTTCATCCAAGTCGATATCGTTCGCAACAACCTCATCCTTCGTAAGCAGCAGGAGCGGGTGCCGGGCCTGCTTGAGGATGACGCGACCGGACTCATTCAAGGCGACAGGATGACATTTCAGTCGACGACTCACCTCGGCCCTGGCCTTGATGACATCGCACTGGGCCAACACCTCAATCCCCTGGTTGATCACATCTGCCTTGGAGGCGACGACAGCACTCAGCTCCCGTAGGATACGCTGCACCTCCCGCTCGATCTCCAAATCCGCCACCTTGATGGAATTGTTCAGCTCCACCAATTCCCGTGGCTCAAGAAAGACAGTGGCTCCACTCGCAGACACATCATGAACGATCCCAGGAATTCGCCCCCTCATGTCCGCCTTCACCGGTATGACATAACGCCCTTCTCGCTGAGCAAAATACGACTCTTGCAACACCTCTTCATATCGCCGCGAATGGAGGATCCGCTCGAGGTGGTCCCGCATCTCTTGCTTCAATCCCTGGGCGTGATGCGTTACGCGGCGCAATTCCGGCGAGGCCGTCTCTTTCATGGCTCCATCCGGGTGGATAGCCCCCTCGATCGCCCGCAACACTCCCTGCAGAGCCTTCGTGGCACGAAGCGGCTCCAAAACCTGCGCCAACCGTTGCGTCTCGCCCTTGTGAGATTCCGCATAGCGTTCCAGTTCAGCCATCACGGTCAGCACGATGACACAATCCCGCAATTCACTGCTCTCGAGCACACCGCCTTTGGACGCACGACGCAATGGTTCACGAATATCAGGGAAGCCCAGCGCAGGGACCGGATCACTCCCTTCAAGCCATGCAACCATCTCGCTCGTCTCCTGTTGCCGTCGACGGGCATCCGCAAGCTCGCTGGCCAGTGACAGTGACCGGCATCGAGATCCCCCGATCGCCGACTGCGCGTGGAGGGCCAGAAACTCGAGCACACGCGGCCACTCCAATGCCTGCGTCGCTTGATCGAATAATGTTCGGCTCATTGGTCAGATACCCCGTCGTTCGACAGACCTCAGAACTCTAGCCTTCCAGAAGAACCGGAAGCAACTCCTGCAGTCTCGACAGACTCCGAAGCCCGCAGATTGTCATATCGTTTTCGCCAGAAACACCCGTCGTTCTATCTTGACAACAAGGAGAAGGCATCGATAGTATCCGTTTTTGTGCGGTACCACCTGTCTGTTTTCAATCAACATATTTGCCTGTAGAGGAATACACCATGGCCATTCGTATCGGAATCAATGGATTTGGACGTATCGGGCGTAACGTGCTGCGCGCATCAATGGGGGACAAGGACCTGCAGATTGTCGCGATCAACGATCTCACGGACGCTAACACGCTTGCCTACCTGCTCAAATACGATTCCGTCCATGGAACCTTGCCGGCGACCGTCGAGGCCAAAGAGGATCAGATCCTCGTCGATGGGAACCCGATCAAAGTGCTGGCCGTGAAAGATCCTAAAGAACTGCCCTGGAAGGCGTTGGACGTGGACGTCGTCATCGAATCGACCGGTCGATTTACTGACCGTGAATCAGCGGGCAAACACCTGTCCGCCGGTGCCAAGCACGTGATTATTTCAGCCCCCGCCAAAGATCCTGATGTGACGATCGTCCTTGGCGTGAACGATGAAAAGTTCGATCCCAAGTCCCACCACATCGTCTCCAATGCCTCCTGCACGACAAACTGCCTTGCCCCGGTGGCCAAAGTCTTGCTGGAAAATTTCGGAATCAAGCACGGCATCATGACCACTATCCACTCCTATACCAACGACCAGCAACTCTTGGATCTGCCCCACAAGGATCTTCGTCGTGCCCGTGCTGCCGGCATGTCGATGATCCCGACCAGCACAGGAGCCGCCAAGGCGCTCCACCTCGTCATCCCTGAACTCAAGGGCAAATTGGACGGGCTGGCCATTCGAGTCCCAACCCCGAATGTGTCGCTGGTTGACCTGACAGTGGAAACTGAAAAGGATTGCGATATCTCCTCCGTGAACGCCGCTTTCAAAAAGGCCGCAGATGGCCCCCTCAAGGGTATTCTCAAGTATTCAGAAGATCCGATCGTCTCAATCGACCAAAAAGGCGATGCTCACTCCGCGACCGTCGATGCCCCGCTGACTAATGTCGTCGACAAACGCCTGGTCAAGGTGACGGCCTGGTACGACAACGAATGGGGGTATTCCTGCCGTGTCCGCGATCTTGTGAAGGTCTTGGCGGGGAAATCAGCGACTCGCTAAGGATCCATCGAAGAGCCATGTACGCAGGTCTGTACTCAGAACAGTCATTATTCAGCGAACCCCGCTTCACACTGACCGACCTTAACTGAAGGAGCGCTTCATGAACTTGCACAAAAAGACGATCGACGATGTGCAACTTCGTGGCAAGCGTGTCATCATTCGGGCCGATTTCAATGTCCCGCTCGATGAATCGCTCCACATCACGGATGACACCCGCATTCGCTCGACGCTGCCCACGCTCAATCGCGTCGTTGATGAGGGCGCCAAAGTCATTCTCTGTTCACATCTTGGCCGACCGAAGGGGACCTTCGAGCCCAAATACAGTCTCGCTCCTGTCGCCAAACGCTTGGGGCGACTGCTTGGCAAAGAAGTACTTTTCGCTCCGGATTGCATGGGACCGGCCGTTGAAAAGCTGGTCGCCAAAATGAAGGACGGGGATGTGCTCTTGCTTGAAAACCTCCGGTTTCATGCCGGCGAAGAAAAAAACGACGATGGCTTCGCAAAGGCCCTGGCCTCGCTGGGGGATGTGTTCATCAACGACGCCTTTGGAGCAGCACACCGTGCCCACGCCTCGACGGTCGGCATTACGAAATACATCAAAGATGCCGCGGCAGGGGCCCTGCTCAAGAAGGAGATCGAGTACCTGGAAGGAGCCGTTGCGAATCCCGTACGACCATTTGCCGCCATCCTGGGAGGGGCCAAGGTGTCCGGGAAAATCGGAGTTATTGAAAATCTCGGCAAGAAAGTGGACAAGGTCATCATCGGCGGTGGTATGGCCTTCACCTTCTTGAAGGCTAAAGGCATGGAGATCGGCAATTCTCTCTGCGAAATGGACATGCTGGATTTCGCGCGAGGCATCGAGGACCATGCCCTCTCCCGTGGAGTCAAATTTTATCTCCCCGTCGACTGTGTGGTCGCGGCTAGTCGAGAGGTCGGTGCAGAAACCAAGATCGTCCCTGTTCAGGAGATTCCGAAAGGGTGGTACGCCCTCGACATTGGCCCGGCCTCCGTCAAACTCTTCAATGAGGCGGTCCAAAACGCCAAGACCATCCTGTGGAACGGACCGATGGGTGTCTTTGAAATCGACGCCTACGCAAGGGGGACCTTAGCCATGGCCCATGCCATCGCCGATGCGTACGCCCTCACGATCGTCGGTGGCGGTGAAACAGCCCTCGCCGTTCATCGAGCCGGGGTGTCAGAGAACATGTCATTTATCTCGACCGGTGGTGGCGCAGCTCTGGAACTGCTGGAAGGCAAGACGTTGCCTGGCCTTGCAGCATTGCCGGATCGACAGAATTAACGACTATTCCTCCATACAATCTCAACCTCAGGAAACCCTGTGCGCACACTGCTCATTGTCGGCAATTGGAAGATGAACAAGACCGCGTCCGAAGCGGCAACGTTTGTTGGCGAGCTGAGCCGGCATCTTTCTAAGCCCCCCACAAGCGTGGAACTGGTTGTTGCTCCCCCATTTACGGCATTGGAATCGGTCCGCAGAGTATTGGGCTCAGAATCTCCGATCCAGCTCGGGGCCCAAAATCTGTTTTGGGAAACGCAGGGAGCGTACACCGGAGAGATCTCCGCCCCCATGCTGAAGGATCTCGGTTGCCGCTATGTGATTATTGGCCACTCCGAACGGAGAACACTCTTTGGAGAACGGGGTGACGGGATTCGCAGGAAAATTCAGGCGGCCTTCGCGCATGGCCTCCACCCGATCCTCTGTATCGGTGAGTCACTCGCGCAGCGAGAAGCCGGTTCAACCAACGAGGTGCTCTCGCAACAGATCCACGAAAGCCTGTCCAGCTTCACTGCCGAGACCCTGGCGAGTCTCACCATCGCCTACGAGCCGATATGGGCAATCGGTACCGGTCGATCAGCAACCACTGAGCAGGCCGTTGCCGCACATCAGACGATTCGGGCGGTTCTTGCCACCACAGCCTCTCCCGCTATTGCCGAACGAACGAAAATTCTGTATGGAGGGAGCGTAACAACGCAGAATATCGCTGCACTCTTATCGTCGGACCAGGTGGATGGCGCGCTTATCGGAGGCGCTTGTCTAGACGTAACCTCCTTTGCTACAATCATCAAGCTTGCTTCTACCACTCGATCCATCGGAGTTTGAACTTCCATGTTATACACGCTGATCGTGGTCGTCCACGTGTTCATCTGTTTTCTGATGATTGGAGCGATTCTACTCCAGTCAGGGAAAGGCGCGGAGATTGGAGCTGCCTTTGGTGGGTCCAGTCAAACGGTGTTCGGGAGCCGTGGTCCGGCCAATTTCCTCAGTAAGCTGACTGTGTTCGTTGCAGCCATTTTCATGCTGACGTCATTCAGCCTGGCCATTTTGGCAAAACAAAGAAATTTCTCCTCGACGGTCATTGACCTTGAGCACAAGAGCGAACAGGCAACTCCTCCGGCTGCACCACCGGCTCAACCATCTGGAGAGTCGCACTCCTCCTCTGGTGAATCTTCCTCAACTGGTCACTAATCGATCACGGGAAACAACCTAGGTTATCCACAAATAGGTACCTGCCGGAAGGGGCATGGGTTGTTCCCATCCGGCAGTGTTGTTAGATCCTGGTCAACCAGGATTGGTGTGTGGAATCCTCACCTCGTACGATTGAGAAGAATGTGTCTTGGAGGGAGCGCGTAATCGGCCCGGGTGTCCCGGTGCCAATACGGCGGTTGTCAATCTCTCGGACCGGCGTCAGTTCAGCCGCCGTGCCTGTCACAAACACTTCATCCGCAATATACATTTCATCCCGTGTGAACCGTTCTTCGACGACCGCGATGTGCCGCTCTTCCGCCAATTGAATGACGGAATTTCTCGTAATCCCTTCAAGCACCGACGTCAGCGGCGTCGTCTTGAGAATACCACGGCGGATGATGAACACATTCTCCCCTGTTCCTTCAGCGACGTACCCCTCCGGATCGAGAAGAATCGCTTCGTCATACCCATCAGCCTTCGCTTGTCGCTTCGCGAGGATAGAATTCACATAATACCCGGAAATCTTCCCTCTGGTCATGGACACATTCACATGGTGTCTCGTAAAGGAAGACACACAAGCGCGCATCCCATTCGCAAGTGCTTCATCCCCTAAATAGGCCCCCCACTTCCACGCAGCGATAGCCACTCGAATCGGATTGTCCCCCGGATGGACCCCCATCGCCCCATACCCAATAAAGACTAACGGGCGGATGTAACAGGCATCCAGGCGATTGACACGAACTGTTTCGATAATGGCCTCGGTCATCTGTTTCTTATCGTACGGCATGGTCATCATGCTGATGTGTGCCGAGTCGAACAATCGATCGACATGTTCCTGAAGCCGAAAGATAGCGGATCCCGACTTGCCTTTGTAACAACGCACACCTTCGAAGGCTGCCAGACCATAGTGCAAGGAATGGGTGAGGACATGGACATTCGCCTCCCCCCAGGCCACGAACTTTCCGTCCATCCAGATTTTTTCAACCGGCTCCAACATATGGAATGCAAGCTCCCGTAACGGATAATGAGGACACTGCTTTGATTAGCGTGAGGGACTATAGCGTGCAGTTGGTCTCGGGTCAAGCAAACGGGGGCTCGGCCAGTTCACGAATAATTCCGCCGGCAAAGCGTGTATGGCACGTCCGCCGCTGCCCGAGGGTTGAGGCTCTCTGCATCCCTCAGCGGGTTGTCTAGGAGGAGGCACAATAGGCACGAAGGCGAGTACTCAGGAACGCGCCAACTCGATCTTCTCCGACCGGGCTCATCGTCACGACTTTAGCACCAAATAACAGCCCGCGCACCCAGCGAACCACAACACGCTGAATTTCTACCGGCTCCTCTTTGTCAGGGAGGCTAAGACGAACGGTCAGATCCATTCCAGGTACGACTTGATGATCGCCCAACACACGAAACCCGTTTCGACACAGGTTCACGATCGTTCCCTTTCCGAGAAAGTCACCACCCATGTAGTAGGCCTCACAACGAACTGGAATTCGGTGATACGTACGAATCACAAACTTGCCGGTAGGAGCCATGTTTCCATCACCTGTCGCAGTGGAATCGCAGTCACCATCACGTCGACGACGATTGAATTTTCGTGATGCAAGAATACGTGGTGCCTAGAACGTGATCCTAGCCCTCAAAAGAGGGGGACTACATGATCACTGACCAGGCGAGACACTCTCCATGGCTTGACACTTCTCACACTCACATGTTAAATGAACCGTTCCTCAAGACTGGAGAAGAGATATGTACGCGATTATCGAAACTGGTGGTAAGCAGTATCGGGTAGAAGCAGGGGCAACGATCCAGGTTGAAAATCTGCCTGGCGATGTCGGCTCACAAGTAGAACTCGACCAAGTCCGTCTCGTGCATGGCGACGCCGGGTGCCTCATCGGGCAACCACTCGTTGCCGGAGCCAAAGTGACAGCGGAAATTGTGCGTCACGGACGGACTCGGTCTATTACCGTATTCAAAAAGAAACGCCGCAAAAACTACCGACGTACGCGTGGGCACCGGCAGGGATTCACCAAGCTTCTGATTACCGGTATTGCAACGGCATAATGTAAGAGCGGGAAAGGATAGACCATGGCAACAAATAAAGGTGGCGGATCCTCACGTAACGGTCGCGACAGTAATCCCCAATATCTGGGAGTAAAAGCGTATGGCGGTCAGACAGTGACAGCCGGTAGCATTATCGTCCGCCAGCGCGGAACCAAATTCTTTCCCGGCTTCAATGTAGATCTGGGTAGGGACCACACGCTGTTCGCCAAAGCGACCGGCGTGGTCAAGTTTGAAGGTGGACGCGGCAGACGACGAGTCAGTGTGTATCCGAGCTCATCGAAGCCCTAGCCTTCCATTTCCACTCTCTCTTCCTCACGAGCAAGGTAGAAAGACAGTCTCCCTCTCCCCCTTCGCCCCAGGGTCGGATATACTTTTACATCTCCTCACCATGACTTGGCTGTAGGAAACGGAACCTCATGTTTGTCGACGAAGTACGTGTGACAGTACGGGCCGGGCGAGGCGGAAACGGCATTTGTAGCTTCCGGAGAGAGATGTTTGTCCCACGCGGAGGCCCGGATGGCGGTGACGGAGGCAATGGCGGCGATGTCATCATGACTGCATCACATCGCCTCGTGACCTTGCTCGATCTCCGGTATCAAAATCACTACGAGGCCCAAGACGGGAAACCAGGCGGTGGCTCAAACTGTACCGGACGTTCCGGTGACGACGTCACAATCCATGTGCCAGTCGGAACCATTGTCTATGACGAGCAGTCAACAGACGTCCTCGCAGATTTTACCGAAGACGACCAAACAGCCGTGATCGCCCGAGGGGGGCGTGGCGGGAAAGGCAACAGCAACTTCGCCACATCCGTCAATCGCGTACCAACCAAGTGCACTCCAGGGACTTCCGGCGAAGAGCGGACATTACGACTCGAACTCAAGTTATTAGCCGATGTTGGTCTTGTTGGATTTCCCAATGCGGGAAAATCAACCCTTATCTCGGCCATTTCTGCGGCTCGTCCCAAAATTGCCGATTATCCTTTTACCACATTGGTTCCTAATCTCGGCGTCGTCCGATGGGGATCGGACCGCAGTTTTGTTGTGGCTGATATCCCAGGCTTGATCGAAGGAGCCCATGAAGGGAAAGGCCTGGGGGTACAGTTTCTTCGCCATATCGAACGGACCGCGTTTTTACTCCACTTGATCGACGTCTCGGAATGGGCCACCGACGATCCAAGAAACAGCTTTGAGACTCTCCGGCAGGAACTGGCCGCCTATGACCAGGGCCTGACCACCCGCCCGTTTGCCGTCGTCCCAACCAAAATTGATGTTGTTGGGGCAGGTGAACGGCTGGAACAGATCCAAGCCTATTGCCAAGAACGAGGGTATCCCTGCTTCCCAATTTCGGCCGCCACGAATACAGGGCTGGATCGGTTGATCCTCTATGTCGGGAAACAGGTTGATATGTTGCGGACGCTGCCATGCGAGACACAGTCCTAACACAGGCCACACGGATCGTCGTCAAAATCGGCAGTAGCCTGATCGCATCGCGTGCGGATGGTCTACGCCCCGACCGAATTGAGCGGTTGGCCGACGAGATCGCAGCTCTGAAGGGACAGGGACGAGAGATTCTGATCGTCTCCTCCGGAGCCATCGTCTCCGGCATCAGAAAACTGCAGCTGAAAGAGTACCCGAAGCACCTTCCGGTCAAGCAGGCTGCGGCAGCCGTGGGGCAAAGTCGCCTGATGTGGGCCTATGAAAAGGCCTTCGAGCGTCTCTCCATCCAGGTGGCGCAAATTCTCCTCACACACCAGGATCTCGAAGATCGACGCCGGTTTCTCAACGCACGCCATACCCTTTCGACCCTGATTGATTTTGGTATCATTCCGATCATCAATGAAAACGATACCGTCGCAGTCGATGAGATCAGAGTCGGTGATAACGATACCCTGGCCAGCGAAGTGGCTCACCTGGCAGATGCAGACCTCCTGGTAATTTTGTCCGATGTCGACGGACTGTATACAGAAGATCCTCGGAAGAACCCTTCTGCCACCCTGATTCCGTTCATTCCGGCCATCACCGACGAGATCGAGCAACTGGCTGGCGTGTCCAGCACCTTCGAAGGCACGGGCGGCATGGCCACCAAGCTTCGGGCGGCTAAAAAAGTCGGCCAATACGGGGTCTCTACCCTCATTCTCAGCGGAGAACGAGCAGGGCTCCTCGCCACAGCGTTGACCACAGGAACCGGTGGAAGTCTCTTTCTGGCTAGGGAACGCCGTCTGAACAGCCGAAAACATTGGATCGCGTTCACACTTCGCCCGCGTGGCCGAATCCATCTCGATCAAGGGGCCGTCGATGCCCTTGCTCAACGGGGAAAAAGCCTGCTCGCATCCGGCATTCAAAAGATCATCGGACCATTTGAAGCCGGCGATCCGGTCAGTTGCATCGCCCCAGACGGAAAGGAATTTGCGAAAGGCTTGGTGAACGTGTCAGCGGAGCTCTTAGAGCGGATGAAAGGCCTCAAGACGGCCGTGATCCAAGAACAGTTCGGCCCCCAAGAATATGAGGAAGTCATTCACCGCGACAATCTGGTCATTCTTTAGTTCTGCGCTTTGAGTGCCGAGTCCTGAGTTATGAACTTCCCCACATCGCAGCACTCCGCACTCCGCACTCCGCACCTTGCTTCACATCGTCTCGGGCTTCTCGGCGGCAGCTTCAACCCCATTCACAACGGCCACCTCGCGATCGCCCATCGGGTGTATGAACGGTTGCACCTCTCTCGAGTCCTCTTTATTCCGACCGGCAACCCGCCCCACAAGCAGAGCAGATCGCTGGCCCCCGCGCAAGCTCGACTCGACATGGTCAAGCTTGCCATCGCGGAATCTCCCTTTTTCGAGCTATCGACGATTGAGATCGATCGGGTCGGCAAATCATACTCAATTGACACAGTCCGTGAGGTCCAAGCGCAGTATGGTCCGTCATGGAAACTGTTCTTTATCATCGGGTTAGATGCTTTTCTTGAGTTTTCCACCTGGAGATCCCCTGAGACACTCTTGCGACTCTGCCATTTTGTGATTGTCCCTCGTCCTGGACAATCATTCCAATCCCTCAGCAAAATGCCCCTACTGTCCAACCTGAATGCACAGGCCCTTAGGCAATTGGATCTTGGCCTCTTAGACCAGGTGGAACTCCCCGTTCCAGACTCCTCTGGTCTCACATGTGTAGCCCTTCCCCCCTGTCTGATCTCTGCCTCAGAGATCAGGAAGAGGGTGCAATGCGGTGGACCGCTGGCAAATATGTTGCCCCCCTCAGTGGAATCTTATATACTTCAGCAGAGGCTTTATCAGGAGGACCGTAATCGCACGCACATCTAAGGCCACAGCCCTCGCCGTCGCCAAGGCAATGCTCGACAAGAAGGCCCTTGATGTTCAAGTCCTCCATGTCGCCCCGCTGACTTCAATCGCTGACTACCTGGTTCTCGGGTCGGCTGAATCCGACCGGCAGACGCGCGCAGTCGCTGATTCGGTCGTCGACGCGCTTTCTCGTATGAACCAACGGCCACTCAGCCTTGAGGGAACAACCTCAGGCCAGTGGGTCGTCATCGACTTCGGTGATGTCGTGGCCCACGTGTTTCGACAGGAGGCCCGATCACATTATGCGATCGAGCGGCTCTGGAGCGACGCACGACAGATTCCCATTTCCGACAAGACCTCATCAGCACCGACTCCAGAGGCAAAGGAGCGGCTGACCCGGAAAGCACGTTCGTAGAAGATGGTTTAAGCGATGTTTAAACTGCTGATCACCATTTTTCTCATCAGTGCCGGCGTGTTTGTCTACAGCTACTTCCGCGAGCTCAATCCAGGCACCGTCGTCATCCATACCGGTCCCGGAGTGGAGTTCGATCTCAATCTCGTCACGCTCGTATTAATTTCAATGGCTGGAGGAGCCGTCCTTGCGACATTCGTCGTCGGTTTGCAACAGACCGCCCATCTCATTCTCAATTGGCGCAGTCAACGTCTCCTACGCCGCAAAGAAAAGGTTGATACGCTTCACCGGGACGGGACCCACGCATTCATGTCGAAACGTCCCTCGGAAGCCATCGCGCTGCTGGAAAAGGCCCTGGCCATCGACCCGACACGTGTCGATTCACTGCTGTGGCTGGGAAACATCTATCGTTCGGAGCAGAATTTTTCTGAGGCCATCCGACTCCACCAACACGCACAACGGGTGGACGATCGGAACATCGAAGTGTTGCTGGAATTGGGGAAGGATCTGGAAGGGGCCAAGCGGTATGAAGAGGCCCTGCAGGCCCTGCAGCAAATCCTCAAGATTGAGCCTGACAATCTCACGGCCTTGATCCGAAAACGAGACCTCAACATCCGCCTGGAACGATGGAGCGAGGCACTTGAACTCCAGCACCGCCTGCTCAAAGCCAACCTCCCTGCCCCAGAAAAACAGGCCGAAGCCGCCCTGCTCCTGGGATGTATGTATGAAGTGGGACGCCAGCTGCTCGAACGCGGCCATCCTGACAAGGCCAGACGGTACTTCCGCGGCGCCATCAAGAAAGATCGTGCCTTCCTCCCCGCCTACATCGGCATCGGGGAAATTTTGATTCATGAAGGGAAGACCAAAGACGCGGTCGAAATTCTGAAGAAGGTCTACACACGCACGCGAAGCGTCATCATTCTCCATCGGCTGGAAGAGCTCTTCCTCGATCAAGGCGAACCCAGCGAAATCATCCGAGTCTATCAGGACGCATTGCAGCAAAACCCGCAGAATCCCGTGCTCCAATTCTATCTGGGCAAGCTCTACTATCGGCTTGAAATGGTGGATGAGGCATTCGATCTTCTGTCAACGATTGAAGGGCCTCAAGATCACCTTCTCGACTATCATAAGATTATGGCCAACCTCTATCTCCGGAAACAGCAGTTTGAAGAGGCCATTACATCGCTCAAGAAAGCGTTAAGTTTCAAAAAACGGGTGGTCGTACCCTATATCTGCACCCAGTGTCAGCAGGAATCCGCCGACTGGACGGGGCGGTGCCGCCGCTGTGCCAAGTGGAATACGCTCACGGCCCTCCCTTGGATCGAAACCAGTCAAGTCTCGACTAACCCGGAGAAAGAACCCTCTCCCAGCTCGTCTGTCCCCTACCGAGGCATTGCTTCTCCGTTTGAAACCGTGTAACTTTCCCCCTCGACAATGGCTCCTCGTGAATCGACGCTCGTTTGCGAGTTTCGTGTTTCTGGTTTCGCGCAAAACTCCCTTCGAAGTAGAAGAACTCGAAACTTGAAACCCGAAACTTCTGAGGCGTATCTGACACGACGAACGTTCACCATGAATCTTTCACAAGAGGCAACTGAGATGACCGAGTATGTAGCTCTGACCGAAAAGGCGCTGCGCGACGAACCTCTGACCAGAGAAGAATGCCTCTCTGTTTTGAATGCCCCCAACGACGACCTGCTTGCCTTGTTAGATGCAGCGTTTCAGGTTCGCTCCAAATACTTCGGCCGAACGGTCCGCCTCCAGATGCTGCAGAACGCCAAGAGTGGAGCCTGCCAGGAAGACTGTCACTACTGCTCGCAATCGTCTATCTCCACAGCCCCTATCGAACGGTATAACCTGCTTCCACAGAAACAGATGATGGAAGGCGCTCGTCAAGCCGCTGCCTCCAAGGCCCAGCGCTACTGCATTGTCATCAGCGGACGGAGCCCATTAGATCGGGAGATTGACGAAATAGCCGGAGCCGTCCGTTCCATCAAACAAGAAGTCCCGATTCAAATCTGCTGTTCACTCGGTCTGATGAGCGAATCCCAAGCGAAACGACTCAAAGCCGCCGGGGTTGACCGCGTGAATCACAATTTGAACACCAGCGAAGCCTTTCATGCCTCGATCTGCACAACCCATACCTTTCAAGACCGCCTCGCAACCATTAAAAATGCACGCGCGGCAGGCTTGGAAATCTGCTCCGGCGGCATTGTGGGTATGGGCGAGTCAGACGAAGATCTGATCGAGCTGGCCACGGCCCTGCAAGACGTCAAGCCGGACTCCATTCCCTTGAACATGCTCACCCCAGTCTCCGGCACCCCATTCGAACAGGCCGACAACCTCACTCCTCAACGCTGCCTCAAGGTGCTTTGCCTCTTTCGGTTTTTGCATCCTCGGACCGAAATCCGCATCGCGGGCGGTCGAGAACATAATCTACGCAGTCTCCAGCCGTTGGCGCTCTATCCGGCTGACTCCGTCTTTGTCAATGGCTATTTGACGACACCTGGTGCACCAGCTCCGGAAGTCTGGGGTATGATTGAAGATCTCGGGTTCACAATTGAAGTGGATTATCAGCAACCTGTGGCTGGCTGATTGACTTCCTTGTTGCGGTGCAAGTAGCTCATTATCTGTGAGCATGAAGCATCTCGATCATTGTTGGCTGGGAGATGCAGTCCACCGTCACTTTGAAGAGGAGAATGGTCCAAAGATTATCCGTCTTCACCATGTCCGCGAAGAAGTCATCGCGGCATGAGACTTCCCTGAGGTTTATCGAAAAACGATCTCGCCCAAGCACTCCGTTAGCTCGGTTATTCCATTACTCTCCGGATCGGTAGCCACCTTCGCCTCACCACGCTTCAGCATGGCGAGCACCACGTCACAATCCCACAACATTCACCCCTCCGTATGGGAACGCTCTCATCGATCCATACGGACGTGGCCACTCATTTTAAAATCAGTCGAGACCAACTCCTTACTCAGCTTGTTTGACCAGGATAGTAGTGAGTCATGTGAGCCGCTAATGGTCTAGATCAATCTGTTGTCTCTACAAGGCAAACCGGGCAAGTCTTCAAGGTCGGTGGGGTTCGACAATCCGAAATCGGACTTCGTCCACATAGGAATAGGCCGAGGTTTGCTCTCCGGTAAAAAGACCGCAGCGGTAGGTGTCTGGTAACCAACCGTTTTTCGGGGGACTGAGCTGAAAATAGCCGGATCGGTCATTTGTCGTGGTCAGGACACGATCATGGACTGCTGTCTTTGAATCCTCCGTCATGTCGGACGTTTCTGGTGCACAACGTGCAGTCAGCGGTACGGCGTCAAATGAATCTGAGACCAGCCGAAACACTAAATAGATTTCCGATTGAGTGGTGGGGAAGGTATCCCCAGGACTTAGTGGAATGAACTCGTGAGCCCCGGTCGGGAAATCATCCCGCACGACCTTGACCGCTGGAATCACGAACAGAAACCAACTAAAGTCAGCATCACGACCGGCAATCGCCACTCCCGTCTCTAACGTTTTTTGAGCGTTGATCCTCTCAATCGCCTTCGCATACAGAGCCTCTTCCGAGAGTACAGCTGCCTGGGTTCCTGAGTCCTTCTCCCTCTTGTCCTCTTCCTCCTTCAGCTTCACCAGCTCAGGAACATGGGGCTTTACTTTATCGAGCCAACGAGCGATTTTGTCTTTCGCCAGCACGCGAGTGCCGGCTGGAAACGGGACATCTCGATTGGCCTGTTCAAACTCAACGGCTGCGTCATACAGCAGTTGAAAATGGACGAACGCTTCGTCCCAGCGTTCCAATTTCACGTAGCACTGTCCCATCCGATAGGTCGTGTCGGCGAAATCTTCCTCACTCGGGTTGAGATTCGAGATATTGCCGAATACGGCGATCGCCTCCTCGCAACGATCCAATTGCATCAACGTCAGTCCCAGCTGATGGGCTGCAACGGGATCACTGGGGTTGAGTGTCAGAAGCTTTCGGTATAGCGGCTCGGCGTCTTGAAAACGTCCGGCCTGGAACAGGTTCCAGGCATCCGATCGAATGGCGGCCCATTCCCTCAATTGAGTCGCGTTGGCCGCAGGCGTCACTGTGGGTATGAAGCGTCGCCCTCGCTCCATCGACTCATGGAGTTGAGCCCGCTGATTCTTGGCGGGAAGCTCCAGAGGAGAGCCAGACGGAGCATGTTCCAGTACATACTGGAGATCAGCATCTGCCCCTGAATAATCCAACAGGTCAAAACGGGCACGAGCCAAGGCGAGTCGCCAGCCCAGCAACTCCGGTTTCAGTTCAACCGCCCGTTTATAGACTTCCAGCGATTCCTCCAAGCGGTCTACCTTACGGAGCTCCTGCGCCAGTCGCCAGTGGGTCAAGGGGTTCGTTGCATCGAGCTTCGCGATGGTACGCAGCTCCGTAATGGCTTCTTCCTCCTGGCCCCATCGAACCAACACAGCCCATTTTGCCCAGCGTACGTCGAGTACGGCAGGATCTGCAGCAAGGACTCGGTCATAGGCTTGAACAGCTTCTTTCAGCTCACGAAAGGTCGAAAGAATATCACCTCGTAATTTATGAAGGACAAGCGCTTGTGGATCGTCCTGAATCCCTTGCTCGACTAGTTCGAGTGCAGACGTGACCGCCCCACTCTCCCAGGCCGCTCTGGCCTGCTCGACTACCTGTTCAACCGTCACCCTTTGCTCAGCATCGGCGAGAGCACAGGGAACAGCCACCACAATAAGCGCCAGCACTACTATCACACGAACGATTTCGACGTAGAGATGTTGTGTACCCACAAAGCCTTGCCTAGCAAATGCCACAGTCATTTTCAGGCTGTAAACTGCTCCGCCTTTGAAACCCACTATACCAAGAAGCAAAACAAATATATCCGACATGGCTTCAGCAATACCGGTTCCCATGGATCGCCCGGTTGTTTCATTCCCTTCCTTGACCTCCTTTCATGATCTCGCTAGTCTAGCTTGAGTCGAATCCTCGAAGACAATTCCACGGGAGAAAAAATGTGATCTTCGTGACGGGCGGTGCCGGATATATTGGGTCTCATACCTGTGTCGAGCTGCTCCGGGCGGGATACGACTTGACCGTCTTTGATAATTTCTCTAACAGCCACCCCGAATCACTCGAGCGGATACAACGAATCGCAGGGAAACAGCTCCGCTTCATCCATGGGGACATCCGCGACCGGGCGGCGCTGGTGACGGCGCTGCGCGATAGCGGCGCACAAGCGGTGATTCATTTTGCCGGTCTCAAGGCCGTCGGCGAGTCGGTTCAGCAGCCGTTATCCTACTACGACAATAATGTCGTCGGGTCTCTACGCCTGTTGGAAACCATGGGCCTCTGCGGAGTCAAGACACTGGTGTTCAGTTCCTCCGCCACGGTCTACGGTGCCCCCCAGCGGCTGCCGCTGACGGAAGATCATCCTCTCTCGACAACCAATCCCTACGGGCAAACGAAACTGACGGTGGAGCACATCCTGCGTGATGTACAGCACAGCGATGCGTCGTGGCGCATCGGGATTCTCCGGTACTTCAATCCAGTCGGTGCGCATGCCAGCGGATTGATCGGTGAAGATCCACAGGGTACGCCAAACAACTTGATGCCTTTTGTGGCGCAAGTGGCGGTCGGTCGCCGCCCGCACCTGAACGTGTTCGGGAATGACTACCCCACATCGGACGGGACCGGCGTGCGCGACTACATCCACGTCGTGGATCTCGCTATCGGCCACCTCAAGGCACTGGAGACGCTTGAGCGCGCGAAGCACCAGACGGAATGCCTCACGGTCAATCTCGGAACCGGAACCGGGTACAGCGTACTGGAGATTGTCCGGGCATTCGAGCAAACCTGCGGCAAGCCGGTGATGTACAAGATCGCGCCTCGGCGACCCGGGGACGTTGCAGCCTGTTACGCCGACCCCAGCAAGGCGATTGCCCTGCTTGGCTGGCAAGCGAAACGGAGCCTCGCTGACATGTGCGCCGATACATGGAAGTGGCAGAGCCTGAATCCGCACGGATACAATCCTCCCCGTTAGACCGTGCCGCTGTGCCTCGCATCCCGTACAGTCGCCGTGCCGAGCCCGGGCACCGTGCTACACTGCTTTCTCGATGTTCGATATCATCCTCTATCAACCTGAAATTCCGCCGAACACCGGCAATATCATCCGCCTCTGCGCTAATACCGGAGCAAGGCTGCACCTCGTAAAGCCTTTGGGGTTTTCCCTCGAAGACAAACAGTTGCTGCGGGCCGGGTTGGACTACCACGAGTTCGCGACCCTCAGCGTCTATGAAAATTGGGGCGAGTGTGCTGAGCAGTTCAATAATCGTCGCGTGTTTGCCGTCTCGACGAGGAATACTCAGCGGTACGATCGCATCATCTATGCATCAGACGATGCGTTTCTGTTCGGCCCGGAAACTCGTGGACTGCCGATGGATCTACTGGAGTCATTTGAGCAGGAGCGTCGCATACGTCTCCCCATGCGCCCAGAGAGTCGCAGCCTCAACCTCTCGAACGCGGTCGCGGTTGTTGTCTACGAGGCCTGGCGGCAGATAGGCTTTGAGAACGGCCAATGACGTTCAGTCTTTGAGCACAAGATGGCTTCAGCCTTCTCTCACGCGTTCGTGGCGCTCACACTCGGCAAGATCACATCGCATCGTGCCATTACATGGCCTGTTCTCCTGACCGGTGCCGTCTGTTCCATGGTACCGGATCTCGATGTGATCGGCTTTGCCTTCGGGATTCAGTACGGTGACCTCTGGGGCCACCGAGGCATGACCCATTCGTTCTTCTTTGCCGGACTGCTCAGTGCAGCTCTCGTGGCAGGGTTCTATAGAAACCGAGCAAGGGCAGCACAGCTGAGAATCTTTGTGTATCTCTTTCTCTGCACAGCATCACATGGTGTTCTCGACGCGCTGACGAATGGAGGACTCGGCGTGGCGTTCTTTTCTCCGTTCGACACGAGCCGATATTTCTTCCCGGTGCGACCGGTCGCCGTATCACCAATCGGTATCGAAAACTTCTTCAATGGAAGCGCTGTTCAGATCCTCGCCAGTGAGGTCATATGGATTTGGCTCCCGACCATCTCGGTGTTCCTCATTTTTCAAGGGATTCAGCGTCTAAGGATCGACCGGTCTTGAAGGAACAATCACAGGATCTGCCAAATTGAACAACAAATGAAGGTCGGGCTGTGACGGCAAACCGTTCGGTAGAGCCAGAAAGTACGCTATCCACACACCTCCAACCATGGGGCACTACTGGTTTATGTTTGCGGCACCTTAAAAACCTGCCGATGCCGCGGATGCACGAACACAATTTCACCTTCACGAAGATCAAGCTCGCGATATCGTTCTTTGGTTAACTCGACTTCGATGGTCTCCTCCGAATCTTGAACCTTCAATTCAACACGAACTCGAGACCCAGCAGTAAGAACATACCGCACAGTCGCTTCAAACTGATCATCATTCGTACGAGATCGGTTGAGTTCTAAGTCATGAGGACGAACGAACGTCACTTCGTGCTCCGCAACCGTACTCGTCAACTCGACTGATGTTCCTTCAGACCCTTCCGGTACGGTTTGTTCCTCAAAAATACGTCCATGGAACATGTTGACATCCCCTAGGAAGCGATAAACAAAAGGATTGGCTGGTTTTTCATAGACTTCGTCGGGCGTGCCGATCTGTTCGACATTCCCCTGATGCATCACCACCACACGATCGGCGACTTCTAGCGCCTCCTCCTGGTCATGGGTAACAAAAATGCCGGTAATGTGCAGCTCGTCATGAAGCCGACGTAACCAGCGCCGGAGTTCCTTCCGAACCTTGGCATCCAACGCTCCGAACGGCTCATCCAACAGCAACAGCTTTGGTTCCACGGCCAACGCGCGGGCCAAGGCGACACGCTGTCGCTGACCTCCCGACAATTGGCTGGGATACCGATCGGCCATGGCCTGCAACTGCACGAGTGTCAGCAGTTCACGAACCTTTTCCTGTATGCGAGCGGCAGAAGGTCGTTGAGCTCGGGGCCTCACCGTGAGCCCAAATGCCACATTGTCCGCCACGGTCATGTGCCGGAACAACGCATAGTGTTGAAAGACAAACCCGACCTGGCGCTCCGTGATCCGATGATCCGTCACCTCCCTGCCGTGCAGAACAATGCGCCCCTGATCAGGTCTTTCCAGTCCGGCAAGAATTCTCAATAAGGTCGTTTTGCCGCAACCGGAAGGACCCAGTAGCGCGATTAATTCCCCCGACTGCACATGCAGGTTGACGTCGTTCAGCACCGTAAAAGTTCCGAACTTCTTCGTGACATGGTCGACTTGAATGCTCATGATGAACTCCTGCAGGTAGATAGCCTCTCACCTGTCATGACAGTCCACTCTTTCGTTGATTGTGAGAGACGGTTTTTCGTTCAATCACTGTTTTCGCGATCAGGGTGACGAGCGCCAACAGGGTCAAGAGGGATGCGACCGAGAACGCCGCAACCGCGTTGTACTCGTTGTACAGAATTTCGATATGCAGGGGCATCGTATTCGTCAATCCACGAATATGGCCGGAGACGACCGAGACCGCACCGAACTCTCCCATCGCGCGCGCATTGCATAGGATGAGCCCATAGAGCAGGCTCCATTTGATGTTCGGCAATGTGACACGGGTGAACATCTGCCACCCGGGAGCCCCCAGGGTGAGCGCCGCTTCCTCTTCCTCTCGCCCCTGTGCCTGCATCAGTGGGATGAGCTCACGCGCGACAAACGGCACAGTGACAAAGATCGTCGCAAGGACGATTCCGGGCAATGCAAAAATGATCTTGATCTCATGCTCGGCCAGCCACGGGCCCAGCCACCCTTGCGCGCCGAAGAGCAACACGTAGATTAAGCCCGAGATGACCGGCGAGACGGCCAATGGCATATCGATCAGGGAAATCAGAATTTGTTTGCCGACGAAATCGAACTTTGCGATGGCCCAGGCTGCGGCGACCCCGAACACGGCATTCAGCGGTACGGCGATACCAGCCACTAGAAGCGTCAAACGGATAGCGGCCAGCGCATCATCATTTGCGAAAGAGTCGAAATACCCAGCCAGTCCATGCTTCAATGCTTCAGCAAAAATCGCCGTCAAGGGAATGAGGAGAAAAAGTGTGAGGTGCAAGGTTGCTGCGCCGATCAACAGTCGGCGGACAGACGAACTCTCCGTCGTGATCGAGTCTTTCCACTGCAGGCTCTTGTCGGCGGTGTTGCTGAGGGAACTCATTTCATCCTCTCTCTCTATTGATTCATGTAGCGAGCGCTGCTCCACCATTGAAGCAGATTGATCGCCAAGGCCAGGACAAACGAGACCACCAGCATGACCACGCCCAGGGCAGTGGCCCCGGTATAGTCATACTGTTCTAATTTGGTCATGATCAGGAGCGGAGTGATCTCCGATTTCATCGGCATATTGCCTGCGATGAAGATAACGGACCCATATTCTCCGACGGCACGGGCGAAGGCCATGGCCATTCCCGTGAGGAGCGCCGGCCACAGTTCCGGCACGATGACCGCTCGAAACGTTTGCCATCGATTGGCTCCAAGCGTGGTGGCCGCCTCTTCAACTTCTTTATCCAAATCCTGCAGTACCGGCTGTACGGTGCGAACCACGAAGGGCAACCCGATGAACGTCAGTGCGACCAAGACACCCAGCGGAGTGAACGCCACTTTGATGCCGAAGAGATCGAGATAGCGTCCGAGCCAACCATTCGAGGCATAGATGGCGGCCAGCGTAATGCCGGCGACCGCCGTCGGCAGGGCAAATGGCAAGTCCACAAGGGCATCAATGAGGGCCCGCCCAGGAAAGCGGTACCGGACCAGCACCCAGGCAATAATCGACCCGAACAGGCCGTTGATAAGCGCTCCCACCAGCGAAGCACCGAATGTCAGTTGGTAGGAGGCTATCGCTCGAGCGGTTGTGATGGTCTCCCAAAACTGGCCCCACGACAAGGCACTCGTCTTGACAAAGAGTCCGCTGAGCGGAATCAGTACGATGACACTGAGGTAGAAAATCGAAAATCCCAGTGTAAGGCCAAATCCGGGAAGCACGCTGGGCTGTTTCAAGATAAGATTCATGAGATTCATATCCTTCATGAAGCAGTGGATGACTTCCGCACATATCCGATAAAACCGACTTCATCGTCACTCTTTTCTTCATCAAACGGTCAGCGATGGTTGGCGCATATCATTCTTTCTTGATCTCTGATGATGGTCCCACGATCAATGAGGCAATCCTCACTCAAATGCCGCTCTTCCTGTACCATGCAATGCAAGGCAGCCCGCGCGAGCAAGCGCGTTGAATCAAGCAATGGAACAGCTGTCTGATAGTCGGACAGCAGCAGCGGCAGTTCCGTGCATCCAAGGATCACCGCCTCTGCCCCCTTGAGCCCCATGTCCGCAATAACCCGCTGAACAAAGAGCGCTGACTCGACCGTAGACGCGCTTACGATCAATTCGTTTCGAATAATATGGTGAAGTTGAGATCGATCATCCAGGTCAGGAACAATGACTTCAATGTTTGCTCGGTGTAGTTGCTCCGCATAGACCGATCCCTCCATTACCGTCTGAGTACCGAGAATCCCCACCCGACGCCAGCCACGGGCTACCACCTCTCTCACGACTGGTATCGCGATATGAACCCATGGAACCGTCGACTCCACCAGGCTCAGGGTTTTGTGAAGCGTATTGTTCGGACACACAATCACGTCCGCTCCCGTCTGCACCAGTTTGGCTGCCGATTGAGACATGAGGGCAGCCACCCCTGCCCAATCGTCCCGATCAATCGCATCGAGATACCGGTGAAGTGAAAATGAATGGAGCGTCACTTCGGGGTGAGCATAGCGACGCCCCATCAGGCCCTCCGCCTCCTGACACAAAGTCCGATAGCAAAGCGCCGCGCCTTCTGCCGTTCCAGCAACAATGCCGATATGCGGGATACGCTCCACACGATTATCCATGCGCCGACAACTTTCGGTATTGCCGTGAATCAAAACAGGCTGAGCCAAGCTGAGAGCCGGCATCACGCTGTTGGCCCCGTTTCAGAAAGTACACTGGAAGGCCCCGGCGCGACGCTTCGCCACGCACCCGCTTCGCGAGCGCATGACTGACGCGATCCAACACGACGACAACGGCTTCTGTCGCTTTCGGAATGGTCCGGACAAGATCACGATGCTTCCATCCGGACCAATGTTCCACACGACTCGTCCTGCCGGTCGCGCGTTGCCGGAAAACTTCTGCTGAATCGCCCCCCACTATCAGTAGGTTCATGGCTCCCTTCCTACAAATCATGCAGTCGGTGAACTACCTGTTCACTTTGTAGATTTCATCAAACACCCCGCCGTCCGAAAAATGAGTCTGCTGCGCCTTCTGCCACCCTCCGAACACGTCATCGATGGTGAACAGATTCAGTTTCGCAAACTGGTTCCCGTACTTTGCCGAGGCCGACTCCGAACGAGGACGGTAGAAATGCTTGCCGGCAAGCTCCTGCCCTTCATTTGAATAGAGGTATTGAAGATAGGCCTGCGCCACCGCCTCGGTACCCCGTCGCTTCACCACCTTATCAACCAGCGACACGGTCGGTTCAGCCAGAATGCTGATCGTTGGGGTCACGATCTCAAACTTGCCTGCGCCGAATTCCCTGAGTGCCAAGTACGCTTCATTCTCCCACCCCACCAGCACGTCACCGATCCCCCGTTCCACAAATGTGGTGGTGGCACCCCGTGCCCCGGAGTCGAGGACCGGCACATTGCCGTAAAACTTTGCGATGAACTCCTTCGCCTTCGCCTCATCATTGCCATACTTTTTCAGCGCATACCCCCAAGCCGCCAGGTACGCCCACCGCGCAGCCCCTGAGGTTTTGGGATTCGCCGGAATGAGCGCGACTCCGGGCTTCACGAGATCGTCCCAATCTCGAATGCCCTTCGGGTTCCCTTTACGCACGAGAAACACGATCGTTGAGGTATAGGGGGAACTATTGTGCGCCAACCGCTTCTGCCAATCCGTCGGTAAGAGCTTGGCCTTTGCAATCGCATCCACGTCGTAGGCCAGGGCCAGCGTTACCACGTCGGCATCCAGCCCATCGATCACGGCCCGCGCCTGTTTGCTGGAGCCTGCATGCGATTGCTTCACGACAACGGGTTGACCTTTTTCCTTCTGCCAATACTTCGCAAATGCGGCGTTGAAGCCTTGGTACAATTCCCGCGTCGGATCATAGGAGACATTCAACAGGGTAATCTCCTCCGCCTGTCCGATTAGTGGGTGGGCTGCGATGAGCAGCGCGCCTAGTGCAATAAATATCTTCCACGGCCTCTTCATAGTAGATGCCCTTCCTTCATATGTGATGTGACGGTCATAACACGCTTAAAACGCCAACTGCATCCGACTGAGGAACACACGCTCATCAGGACGGTCTAGCACGTTGGTTCCAGCTGCATTGATGGGAGCGACACCGTTTCCCGCCCCACCACTAAACTTTGTTTCTGAATAGTTCACGGCAAATCTGACATTTGGGTTCAAATACCAGTTCAACCCGATCGTCCACGAGCGTGCCGATTTCGCACTATCAGCGAGATTGGCATATCCTCCCGTGAAGGACGTCCCGGCTGGATTTTTAAATGTATCGGAATCGAGATGAATTTCACTGTATCGCCCCACAAACTCCCAGGCACCCCAGCCACGGCCAAACTCAAAATTGTGCCTGGGTTTGACTCCTTGAAAAGAGTTGTCTTCTCCGGTGAGGACATAGGCCACCGTCACATGCCACGCTTGATGATGCAGCCTGCGCCCGCTGTTTGGAGTAAAGACCGTATTCGTTCCTGCTCCGCCCTCAGCCGGTGAGCCACCGGTCGTCAAACTGACGTCTTGAATCACGCGTGCATATTCACTGATGATTCCCAGCGGACCGACAAAATAATAGGCTTGAGGGGACACACGGATCCGTGCGCCGTCGGACACCGTCGCCCCGCTATATCGAAAGAAGGTATTCTGACCGTCGGTCAGATAACCGACCAGGCCGTTTCGCGTCTGGTCCGCCGGAGAGGTATCCGTAAAATTCAGGTTTCGTTCGCCGTTCACACTCGTATAGGTAGCAGCCACCCCGATGCCAAGGCCGCGCAATACCGTCTCATGATTGACGAACGGTGTGGCGAAAATTCTCCCGGTAAACTCTTTGCGTCCGCTGAATTGCGGTCCTGTATTGATATTTCCACCATCACTCACACCGTTCATCAGCCCGAATGCGTAACTCAAGGTGTTGTTCAACACATCACCGTGGACGGCGATCCCCAAATCACGATTGGGCAGCAGCGTATTGGAGACGTAGCTCCGTTCGATCAACTTGATATCGCTCCCGCCCTGTAAACGTTCCAATGCGACGAAGCTTTTGAATTTCCCAACCCGTATCTTGAACGCCGGATCAAGGCGGGCATCAAGGTATCCGTCGAATAACGATACGGTGCCGTTGGCAAAATCAGGCATGATGCGGATGTCGTATTTCCCCCAGAAGGTGGCTTCGAATGTCGGACGCAGTCGGCGCAGGAGCCACGAATTATTGGAAGCATGGAAGCCGTCCGAATTGAGATCCCCGGCACGTTGGTCTGTCCGATTGCGGATATCGTTCACACCGTCGAAAAAGAGCCGGTGATCGGCTTGCACAATACCGCGAAACCGAAAGCTAAAGTTCCCATCCGCAGACTCAACGGAGAGCCCTGAGCTACCGGTCTTCACGACCGGAACCGATTTTTTGGCAGCCTCCGCCGCTTCCTGTTCCACTTCACGTTTTCGCTTGAGAATACGCACTTCCTGATCCAACTCCTCAAATCGCTGTTCAAGCGACTTCTGCTGGGGTCCTGCCTCTTGCGCATGAGCCGGTTCCCACGGTCCGATGCTCATGCTCGCCAACACGATGACTCCACCGAACAACCACGAACTCCTCATTGAACAATCTCCTTATCATGAGAGGAATCTCCGGTGGTCCGGTCAATTCACCGATTGCCATCTTGAATGCTGCGACGTCGGCATCCCGCTGTCTGGGTGGCCGAGGCGTCGCGTGTTCTCCTAATTCTGTCGACAGCGTCGAATCACCACACTTAGGCCAAGCAGCTAGGAACGTTCGATTCGTATTTTCTCTTTCCGTTCAATCTGCACCACTCTCGAGTCGTGGACGGTAATTTCAACAGACCCAAATCGAATCCCTTTCAATGCGAATCGAATTGCCTGCTCAACTTCCTGATCCGCATACGGTCTTCTCGCCTCCTGGTCAATCTGAGACACAGTCATTATCCTCTCTTGAACAAACTCTCGAATCGATCCGCCAAATCACTATATTTCCGATCAAGATTAACTTTTACTGTTTATAATACAAGTTAATAAACATTGTCAACAAACTACATTTGTGAATATTTATCAAATATAAATTCTAACTGATTCTAAAAATCCAATTAAAATATAAACAATTTGAGAAAGTATAGTTGACATATGCAAAGCTATATTGCTACACACTGAAGCATGCGCACCCAAGATCAACGCGCTCAAGACACAGTTCAGTTCACGAACCGCCTCCGATCTGTTCGCATGAAGTTGGGGCTTTCTCAGGGCGAACTTGCTACGCGAGCGGGCGTTACCCGACAAGCCGTCTCGGCTATTGAATCAAACCTCTACCTCCCCACGACGGCCGTTGCCCTGAAGCTGGCGTCGGTCTTGGAGTGCCATGTCGAGGATCTGTTCAGCCTTGCTCCCACTGAGGACCGCATTGAGGGGACTCTGATTGGCCATCTCCCATATGCCGAGACAAGTACTCAACCGATCCGCGTGAAAGTCTCTACCGTTGGAAAGCGAACGGTCGTACGGCCTGTCACCGATCTGGGCGATCAACTGTCCTTCGCCGTTCCAGCCGACGGCTATGTCACCGCAGCAGACAGAACGCTGTCCGGTAATGCGGTCCTGGTCACACTTTCACGCGATCGAGACGCGATCGCACAAGAAATATCCGTGGCCGGTTGTGACCCGGCGATTTTCTTGGTCGGCGAACATTTACGGCACCACAGAGACCGAACAAGCGTCGTAGGTTGGCAGATGGGAAGCATGGCGGCACTCCAAGCCCTGCAGCGCGGCGAGGTGCATGTCGCAGGACTCCATCTCTTTGATCCAATCACAGGTGAGTCCAATCTGCCGTTTCTTAAACGAACGGTGAAAGAGTCCAGCTACGATGTCGTAACGTTCGCCACCTGGGAGGAAGGGTTCCTCGTTCGACGGGGCAATCCAAAGTCTATTCGTACGGCTGCAGACCTTGCAGAGTCCATGGTGACAGTGGTGAATCGGGAAGAGGGCTCTGGGGCGAGATTGTTGCTGGACCAGCGGCTGCAATCCTCCGGAGTTGTCCCGATGCATGTGCAAGGGTACGACCGGATCGTATCGTCGCACTTTGAGGTTGCGAGAACTATTGCCGAACGACACGCAGACGTCGGAATTGGAATACGATCTGCTGCCCAACACTTTGATTTGGACTTTGTGCCGCTCCAGGCAGCCCGCTATGACCTGGTAGTGCCGAAATCATACCTCAAGTCCCATCCAACCTTGCCGCACCTCTTTGAGACGCTGGTCAGCCGCCCATTCCGCAATGAGATTGCCGCTCTTGGCGGATATGACACGAGTGAAACGGGAAAAGTCCACACCGTACGCGCCACCTAGTCCGTTTGCGTACCCAAATGGCAGGTTACCCTTATTGCGAGTTACGATCAGAAGCAGGAAAGGAGTTTCGATGTTGAAGAGCATGTTGTACTGGGCGTTCGCATTCACCCTCCTCACCGTTGCAGCAACCAGCCCAGTCCACGCCGTCGAATATGGCGAACTGGTTCAAAAGGATGGGAAATGGGAGTTCAAGAATACGGAAGATCCCGTATTCAAGCTCATGCGTGATATTGGGTGGATCTCCAATGAGCGCTATATTCAAGTTTCAGAGCGAACCGGCAAAAATTGGATCGAGCCGGCCGATGCCGTACTCAACCAGCGGAGAGAACTCGACTGGAATCGCTACCTCAAAACCGGCCTCCACTTGCCGGACTGGATCGATCTCGGCCTCGAACAACGAACCCGTTTTGAGTCGGTGGACCACCCTTGGCGGACGAATCAAGTGATCGGCAATGGACGAACGGACGACCAAATTGCAATGCGGTCACGCATTCGTTTCGGTTTGGGTGGGGACGGGCCACTACGATTCCTGTTCGAAGGGCAGGATTCCCGTTCCTTGTTAAATGGAGACCGCGGAGATTTCCGCGATACTACCACCGTCAATGAATTCGACATTTTGCAATTACTCGGTTCATTGACTGTGAACAATCTCATGGGAACCGGATTACGAACCGATTTCCATTTCGGCCGTATGACGATGGACTTCGGACGACGGCGACTGGTTGCACGCAATGATTTCCGGAACACCTCCAACTCTTTTGATGGATTCCACTGGCAAATCGGCCAAGGTCAGACCTGGCGCTTCCGGGGATTCTTTGTTGAACCGGTCATCCGAGATTTTGTGACCCTCGACCGTCAAAACGACAAGTCACTTTTTTGGGGAACCTACTTTGAAAGCAAGCATTTCCCCTGGTTTCAGACAGATGCCTACTACTTCGGGTTGAACGATGTCAGGTTGAGGAATGTCGCCAACCGTCGGACCTATTCCACGTTCGGAGGCCGTTTGTACAAGGACCCCAAGCCGGGAGAAATGGATTATGAAATCGAGACCACCTGGCAGTTCGGGACGAGAGGGATAACCGACCACTTTGCCCATTTTCAGCATCTGGATATCGGCTATATGTTCGATTTGCCCTGGACCCCCAGACTACTCTTTCACTTCGACTATGCGAGCGGAGATCACAAGCCAAATGATAGTCAGGACGAAGGGTTCGATACCTTATTCGGCGCCCGGCGATGGGAGTACGGCCCGACCGGTGTCTTCCTTCCATTTTTCAGAACGAACCTCATTTCGCCTGGCTGGCGCATCATCGTCACGCCGATGCCAAACCTGACGTTGCAGCTTAAGCATCGCGTCTGGTACCTCGCCCAGAACAAGGACTTCTTCGGCAGCTCCGGCCTGCGGGATATCACCGGAAAGGCCGGTGGCTCGCTCGGGCATGATCTGGAGCTGCGTGCCCAGTATGCCGTCAACGCCAACTTGGACTTCGATTTCGGGTACGTCCATTGGTTCAAGGGCTCGTATTTCGACAACCCCGCCATCCTCAGCCAAATGCCGTCCGGCGGGAACAAGGACAGCGATTATTTCTATGCCTCCGTGCGAGTCAGGATCTAGAAAGGATTGGGTATGAAACAGAGACTACTGGCCTGGTGCCTATGTGTGATCGTGAGTACGGCGGCGACGTCGGCCTTTGCCGAACAGGTGTTGGTCGCGGTTGCAGCCAATTTCATTCCACCGTTCCGCGAGATCGCGCTGGAGTTTGAACAATCGACCGGCCATCAACTGCAGGTCGCGGGAGGGTCCTCCGGTAATTTCTATTCACAAATCAAGAACGGCGCGCCGTTCGATGTGTTCTTCTCTGCCGATATGGAACGCCCCAAGCTCTTGGAAAACGAAGGCCTAGGTGTCAAGGATTCCCGCTTCACGTATGCTATCGGTCGTCTGGTGCTGTGGAGTCCGAACGAGAACCTGATCAAGGGGGAGGAGACACTACGATCGAAACAATACAAGCGGCTAGCCATGGCCAATCCCAAGACCGCACCGTACGGTGTGGCAGCCATGCAGGCCATGCAAAAGCTGACACTGTGGGACAGCCTTCAGCCCCAACTCGTCATGGGGGAGAGTCTCGGCCAAACCATGGGGTTCATTGAATCCGGGAATGCTCAATTGGGGTTTGTCGCCTTGTCACAGGTGCTGGACCCGAAGATCAAAGGGAAAGGCAGTCGCTGGGATGTCCCCGCTAATCTGCACGAACCGATTAATCAGGACGTGATTTTGCTGGCAAAAGCAAAAGACAACCAGGCGGCAAAAGCGCTGATGGAATTCATTGGCGGCCCGCAAGCCAAGAAGATTATCGAACGCTATGGATATGAGTTGAAATAGAGCCTACACATGGACATTTTAACGAACCTCGATCTGAGCGCGCTGTGGGTCAGCGTGCGACTGGCGACGGTGACGGTGATCGTCCTGCTGATTGTGGGCACGCCACTCGCCTGGTGGCTGGCCCATACCCGCTCAGGCATCAGACCGATCATTGAGGCCCTGGTTGCGCTCCCCATTGTCCTTCCTCCCACCGTCCTGGGATTCTACATTCTCGTCGCGCTGGGTCCCCATGGACCGCTCGGCCAACTGGCAAACCTTTCACTTGCCTTCACCTTCACCGGGTTGGTGATCGCGTCGGTCTTCTATTCCATGCCATTCGTGATCCAGCCGCTGCAAGGTGTCTTTGAAGCCATTGGCAAGGCTCCCCTCGAAGCAGCGTGGTCACTCCGCGCCTCAAAATTCGATGCCTTCCTGACCGTCGTCTCTCCGATCGCTCTGCGCGGCTATATCAGCGCCATCGTGCTCGGCTTTGCACATACGATGGGAGAATTTGGGGTCGTCCTCATGGTGGGAGGATCGATCCCGGGGCAAACGCGCGTCCTCTCGACGACGATCTTTGAGCATGTCGAAGTGATGGAATACGCTCAGGCGCATGCCATCTCTGCCTTCATGTTGATCTTTTCCTTTCTCGTCTTGCTGGCGGTGTACGTCGTGAACCGCCGATTTCCCATCCACGTCTCATGAGTCACTTACGAGCACGATTCGATCTACAATTGTCGACGTTCCGTCTCAACGTGGATCTCGATGTACCGATATCAGGCATTACCGCCATCTTCGGCCCCTCTGGATCAGGCAAGACCACGCTGTTGAGATGTCTGGCCGGACTTGAACGGGCACCGCAGGGCTTCATGCAATTCGGCGAGGAGGTGTGGCAGGATGAGAGCCGCGGGCGCTGTCTACCGCTCTACGAACGCCCGATCGGGTATGTCTTCCAAGAGCCGCGCCTGTTTCCTCATTATGACGTGCGCTCGAATCTTCTGTACGGCTACAAACGGATCCCTCTCGACGCACGTCGAGTTGCTCCGGAACAGGTGATTGAGATCCTGGGAATCGGCCATCTCCTAGATCGCCGCATTCACAAGCTCTCCGGCGGTGAGCAACAGCGGGTGGCGATCGGGCGCGCACTGCTGACCAGTCCCAAATTGCTCCTGTTGGATGAACCGCTCGCCTCGCTTGATCTTCAGCGAAAGCAAGAAGTGCTTCCTTATATCCGTCAGCTCCACGAACAACTGCACATCCCCGTGCTGTACGTGAGTCACGCGATCGCCGAAATTCTGCAACTGGCCGACCGAGTCGTCTTTTTGAAAGACGGGACGGTGACAGCGGCAGGTACGCTCAATGAGATGATCACGTCCATGAAGCTCCGTGGACAGTTTGTGGGCCATCGAATCGGCGCCATCTTGGATGCTCGTGTCGCTGCGCATGACGCGGAATACGGTCTGACCCAATTGGAATTCAATGGCCACTCCCTCTTTGTGCCGCTTCAGTCTGTCGCCGTCGGAAACCTTGTGCGTGTCCATATTCTTTCCAACGATGTCAGTCTAGTCTTAGGGAAAACCGTTGTGCCAACCAGCGTACTGAACATTCTGGAAACCACGATTGTGGAGATACAGGAAACGAACCAGTCCTCGGTCGACGTGCTGTTACACATCGGCGCACCGCTGGTCGCCAGCATCACGAGAAAATCGCTGATGTCTTTAGGATTGAAACCAGGTCAGCGCGTGTTTGCCCATGTCAAAGCAGTCGCGTTGAACGAAGAATTGGTGGAATAGCGGCGTGAACCATCTTCTGGAGGGAGGTTCGACGATGAGCGACGAGCACGTCTATGCCTGCGGTGCACTGAACCACCCCGGCAACAGCGTCTGCACCCCTGATCCCATCGTCACCGTAATTAAAGGGGTCGTTCACTGTCAACAGATCGGACCGGTTCGCACCACAGTCCATATCCGCATAGGGCGACGGCTCGACCTCCGCATACAACTCTCTCTTGAGGACGAACGCCGTTTCGTCATGGGACAGCCGGTCATCGCCGTTATTCCCGCCGAGGCCGTTCGCTTGCAAGCCAGCTTATTCCGTCGAAGCAGACAACGGTGGAACCGTTGGTACGGTCGAATCGTGCTTGTTGCCTCGCATCATGCGAGTCTGACTTTGACCGCGAAAGTCCATGGCGAAGGTTTATCCTTGATGAGCACGATGCACGTATTAGGAGCGGCTCAGCCACTTCGCGCATGGGACCCGGTCAATATCGTCGTCAATCCCGGGGCGGTCGAACTTGTCCCGGACTGGGAGCCAGTTCCATTGAAACCGATAACCCGAGACAATCCCGGCAGGTCTATCAACGGCGGAGGAGCCCTCATGGGCAACGTTTCTTCACTCTTCACAACAAAGGAGTTTCTATGAAGGTATCCATGCGACTGATGTTCATTGCGCTGGTGAGCTTCTTGGGATGTTCGAGTCTGTTTGCCACGCCCGTGCTCCAAGCTCAGGAAATTGAAGGGCTGGAGGCGGCGCAAAACAGCCAACCGGCGCCGACGAACATGTCACCAGAGGAATCGCGCAAGCATTTTCTCAACTGCCCCGGCGGACCGTCCGCTCAATTCCGTCTGGGCGGAAAAGTGAAGAATCCGAGAAGCTTCACCCTCGATACCCTTCGGGGCCAATTGACTCAGACCACCGTCTGGGCGTTTTATCGATCAGGAGGGAGCCCCACCGGCTTCGAGACCGGTGAATGGACGGGTGTCTTGCTGTACGATCTGCTTCAGCAAGCCCAAATCACGCTGAATTCCGGAATGAAAAACGACCTGAATCGTAAGATCATCCTCGTGACCGGGAGCGATTGTTATCAGCAGGCCTTTTCCATGGGCGAACTGGTTCCAGCCATCGGCGGGCAACACCAAGTCATCGTTGCCTATGCGAAGGATGGCGTGCTGTTATCATCCGATGGATTTGCTCGGATCATCAATCCCGGTGACAGGTCCGGAGCGCGCAACGTCTCGAATATTATTCGCATTCAGGTAATCGATCCACCGTTGCCGCTGCAGGCACCCAACTGAGATGACGAATGGTCCTTAATGGACATCCAAAGCACATGGCTAATCATATGACGACACCACGGATTGCACTTTGGCTCTCCATCGGTTTCGGTATCCTATCGTACCTGCCGCCGGTGCCTCCGGCACCGGCGCAGGATACGGTACCGCGCGAACCGCATACAGAGATGGGACACCCAACCAACGCGTACTGTCGAGTATCGGACGGCAGTCTATTCGAGAACATTCAAATTGAAACAGCGGACATTCAGCTTCATGTACGGTTGTTCGAGTCCGTGCTCCATGCCTCTCTCGTGCAGTCACTGGACCATCCTCAAACGGATCGCATTCGAGCCTATTGCTATCGCGACGTACTCATCGTCATCCGCCAAGATCTCCGCACACCCCATCCAACCGGTTGGGTGCAAGTGAACTTTGTAACGAGCGATGTCGCCGCCTTGCAACAGGAACTGGAGGCGACGGCTCATACCGCATTCGCGACGCTTGATGCCGAAACACGTGACAAGATTGTGCGGTTCCAATTGAAGCCGGGCGTGATGCGCAACCATCGGAAAGTCGATCGTTTGGAAGTCTACGGGCCGGAGGGATTCTTAATAGGATTCGACCAACTACAACAATAACCATCAAGCGGCTGAATCAGAAAGGCCTGCAACGGATATGCCCTCCCATTGCAAGGCCTTTGCATCCGAAGGAGTATGGTTGTTTCAGCACCTTCGGATCAGGGGAGAGCCACTCCAACTAGTCACAGCTCTCCCCTTATTATTGATCACCGGTGCCGTAAATAACTTCGGCATGGTCAATCGCGTGGATGGAAGTGAGCAAACCCAATACGGTAGCGGTTAGAGTATGGGAGCACCGATGGCGAAAAGGATGATGGGCGATGTCCTGACGGCTCAGGAAGCGGCACGATATGTTCGGCTGACCTTGCCAACATTCTACCGATATATATGGGAAGGTAAAATTGAGGCTCCGAAGATTGGGCGCCGATATCGCTTTACAAAAACCTTGCTGGACCGGTGGTTGGGTAAGAAATCCTCAGGCGCCGATGATGTCAGTGGTCGAAATAAGCTCGTCGGGCGTGTGACGGCGATCAAACGAGACGCGATCATGGCGCAAGTCGACGTCGACATCGGCTCTCATAAGATCACCGCCGTGATCACTCGCGATGCGCTGGACGAACTCGGGCTCCGCATCGGGGATACCGCGATTGCCTTGGTCAAAGCGACTGAAGTCATGATCGTAAAAGACTAACCTGCTCTATCAAGCGACCATCCACCACCGGTTAAATCTCAGCCTTTTCCCACTGAGCAATCTTATACGGACTAGCGATAAATTCTCATCGAATATCAGCCATTTTCTCATTAGCCGATGTTACCCTACCACTAAAAGCCGTGAGAGTTCTTTCCCTACACTTTCTTTCCCGACACTAAGGAGGACAGACCATGAAACTCAGCGCACGCAATCAATTTCAAGGAACGGTCACCAAGGTTACTGAAGGCCAGGCTATGGCTGAGGTGCTGGTCAAGGTCGGTCAGCTCGAATTTGTCGCAGCCATTACCGAAGGCTCAGTGAAACACATGGGCTTGAAGGTGAATGACTCAGTGACTGTCGCTATCAAGGCCACCGAAGTGATGATCGGTAAGTAAGACTGTCGCTTCCCCTTCGTAGTACAAAACCGGATCGTTCTTCATGTCGTCGTAGCATCCCTGATGCTACGACGACACGCGGATTTACTCTTGCCGCTCTTACCACACAATCGATACCGTGTTAGCAACATTCACATGGCCGCCCACCTCATGTCTCGTCAATCGCACGTTCACATCGCTAGGGGTCACTCTCCCCAATTTCTGTGGATAAGTCTGTGGTTAAGTATCCCCATCGTCGCCAAACACACGTCATGCACTCAGATCGAGCTTCTTGCCTAGTTTTTGGTCATCACCACAATCGCGCCCCCCGCGACATTCTGTACGAACCCATTTGACCAAGTATGTTATCTTGCTTGCTCGCCTCCTGCGTAAAACTCGCTACAGATCTTGATCCACTTGACGAAAGCATAACAGTACGTTACCATTGGATACATAATGAAACCACAAGACGTCAGACGTCTTCGACAAGAATTGGGGCTCACGCAACAACAACTAGCCGATGCCCTACAGACCACTCGCGTATCAGTCGCACGGTATGAAGCGGGCATGCGGAGGATTCCTGGCATCGTCTCGGTCGTACTGAATCACTTGCGACAGAAGACTGAGATTCCCATGGCCGGCCTTGTTGCCGCAGGGACTCCGATCGAGCCAGTCCCGCAGTCAGAACTGGTCGACGTCCCACCAAGTATGTTCCAGGACGGAAAGACCTTCGCCTTAAAAGTCAAGGGTGAGTCGATGAAAGACGACGGCATTCTACCCGGCGATTTGGTCATCGTTCGCAAACAAGAAACAGCGAAGAATGGACAAACCGTCGTGGCCTTGGTCAATCAAGAAGCGACGATCAAAGTCTACTATAAGAAAGAACGCCATATCGAGCTGCGTCCGGCCAACGACACGATGCAGCCGATCATCGTTCACCCCTCCGACGAGTTTCAGATCGAAGGGCTTGTCATCGGCGTCATTCGGCATTGTGCAGTCTAAATGAGCGGAAGGAGGACCTCCCGATCATGATGCGACACACCTCAGTCCCAAACGACCGGTTGATCGATTTGGAAAAGACCATCGTGACCTTGGACCACCGCGTCCAGATGATCCAGTGCGGCATGCAACAGGCAAAAAGACACTCCTTTACCAAACGCTTGTGGAACCTGATGGGATCCAAACCGAAACAGACACTCATGTCGGCCGTGTGTAATCGACATGTTCGTCCCAACATGAAAGTGACAGCCCATGATGGTCCAAGAGCATAGTTCACAGCCCATTGCAGCAAGCCCCTGTTCCGATTGTGGAACGGTCGTCGAACAACGGGTGGAATCAGTCGATGGTTTCACCCATTCCACTATTCAACTCTGCCCCGCCTGTTGGAATGCCCACAAGCAACAGCAGATCTTCGCGGGCGGATGCTGCGGGTAAGAGCACGGCAAGAAGAAGCTCCTTTCATCCCCTTCCAATCGTCCCGCCGATGCGCTACAGTTCGGCCTACGCCCCCGTAGCTCAGTTGGATAGAGCAGCGGTTTCCTAAACCTTTCCAAGCGATCCCTCCAAGTCCGTGTCAGCACAGCGAAACCACGCTACAGGAGAGGCGTTGTGCCGTTTTATGGACTCAGTTTGAGTCAGTCCACTTGAGGGGAATTGGGGCCTATTTTGCTGTGAAGAGAACACGCCGGGAACACGTAGGGTTTCTATCTAGATACGTCTGATTTTGGCGAGGCTTCCTGACCCGTCGTGGAAGGCGCTCATCTAGCCATTCTCTGGCGCGGTCGATCCTTCGCCTGCCTGGGAGGCTCCGCGCCACAGTCCGGCGCAGCTCTTCCGAAAAGGTTGTTGATCTCCTCGCAGGGCATTAGGGCCCATCGTACAAATCATCAATGACAGCCGATTTAAGGCCGACTCTAATTTTCATGGGATGACTCGAACCCGCTTAAATACACTTGGGATATCACGCTTATACGTTGAGTAGCGTGACGAAAAACCAGACTAGAAAGAGGCAAGTGCATTAGCTCCTATGTTGCGCCCACCTGGTGGGAACCTCACCGATCACTCGCATCAACTGAGATCTGCTGCGGCTCTATCTGGATGAGTGACACCTCTTACCTGCTCATGAATGATGACATCGCAATCTCTGGCCATTCATGTTGGCCATTGCAACCGAAAACCCACACCTACTTCAATTTCTTGCAAATCTCGACGGTCGCTTCAACTTGACCATCTCTTGGACTAACCATCAACAGCATTCCCTTGTGTTCTGTAGCCCTCTTAAATCGAGTCGCATAACCCTCATCGTATGGGTGGGCTTCGATCGTGGTCTCTCCACTCTTGCGATCATATATACTTTCGAGGACGAATGCCTCCACAGTTTGCGTGCCATTCAACCGCGGTTTGCTCATGACGCGCCAGAACCGGTTTTCTGGATCAAACATCCCGTTCGAGACATCCATGGTGGCATTCGAACACAACTTCACACCTTTCAATACCTCCACATATTCACCTCTATCCACAAATTGAGCAAAACCTGATAGGGGAAACCCAACAATGATGGCAAGAATGTATAGGTATCTAGACATGTGATCCTCCGCTGTCGCAAAAGTGGAACGGCATTTGTGCGTGGCCGATCAGATTCAATGGAACTACATACCGGACGAACCTCCAATAGCGATCATTTGGCGGTCGTTCCGTTTTTTTATCCAGACCCTTCCCACACACCGGCCTAGAACCGTCACCCTTTCCTGACAAACGGCGATGGCTCCAGGCTGGCGCAAGCCACGTTACGATGTCTTGTCGTGAACCAGCCTCTTCCCAACCGCCTTTTCCTCGGAAATCAACACCGACCCGGAAACGGCATCGATAGAAATCGCAACAATCGCTTCCTCGGTGGTTAAGATCTCGACATTCCATATCGTCATTCCTCCCCGCTTCTCCAATTCGGCCACAATGACTTGCCCCACAATGTTTTCCAAAGCCTTCTCCACTGCCTCGTCGATCGTGATCTTGGTGGAAGTCGCCATGCCGATAAGTTCCACCCGCTTGAGTTGACCGTTATCAGCGTTCCAGATCATTTCGCCGACAATTCCCGCTAGGCCGATCACAATCCCTGCAATCAAGATTGTTCGCCACATCGTAAAAGTTTTGTTCGTCATGGTTGCCTCCTTCCTACTTGGCTCGAGACGGAGGAACATGACCGCAAGCCTCCAGGCAATTGCGATCACTCGTCCCTCACCCATCGTTCAAAGATGGATCATCGTCACCATTCTCGGCCCAATACCTCCCTCCGGCACACGTCACATCTTCGTCAGCAAGCGCCATTCTTGACCACCAAGGCATGGCGCCGTCTGCCGTACATATCCACAGCCCCTCCCTCTGATCCTCTCACTCCTCTTCACTCAGAATATTCGAAACTATTGGGGAACGAGGAAACTATTTTTTTCACCCCATTCACTACCGCTTCGTCGGCATCAGGCTTCCTTCCTTCGCCGGCAATTCAATCTCCTTGGTCACCCCTTCAACGATCGGGAGTCGACCAGCCCCCTGGTGCTCCAGCAACCTGGCACTATTCGGGTCCAGCAGCACCGGAGCCATGTACGAATCTCCGGATTTCGCCGCCTCTTGAATCGATTGCTTATAGGTCAAGTTTGACTGACCCGTATCGTTCGCAAACTCTCCTCTTGATGGATACCCTGGATGCTTGGGCAGCATTGCTGGATTCGCCATCGCAAGTGCGCTCATTCCGATAAACACAAGTCCTGTCCACGCAATCATATAGAGTCTCATGATGAAGACCTCCCTCGCTGAACACGACACGATTGCCTCGATAGAGGACGATCCCAATCCATGACCAGGAAGTCGTCTCTGTCAGAGACGGTGACATACGGACGCTCTCACGATCAGTCGGTGAAGACACCCTCACCAGACCGTAGAACATCGTCGGCACTCTGGCGTTGAAGCAGCGAGGACTGAGGAATCGATCGCGCCGGGAAGGATGCGAGAAGCGCAAAGGATGGGACAGTCAGAAAAACCGGAACGTCAGAGTGTAAACAAATTCGCCAACGTTACGTTCCTCACTTTCATAGCGTCCAAGAGCTCAGGAACACTTCGCTCTAAGAGACCTGACACCTCATTCATCAACCTACACAAAGTTACCACAAATAGTCAAGTTATATGTTTCATAGCTTTAATACACTTTCAATACTTAACCATTTATAGTTAATCCCGCTAGTCGAGCCTCACCGTCCTACTCACAGTCAACCGAGCTACATACGTCGTGAACGGAGCGATCTAGATGAGAAGCATCAGGAGCAGGCACCATTGAGTGCATATCAAAACACATCGGATGTCGGCTCTATTTCTTCTTTCTGCAAACCCCTACTGTCCCTTCAACTCGTCCGTCTTTGGGGCTGATGATGAGGAGCATCCCCTTGTGCTCAGAATCTCTCTTGAAGAACGTGGCATAGTCCTCATCATATCGGCGTTCTTTGATCCTGGTTTCTCCGCTTTCGCGATCGTACAGAGCTTCAACGATAAACACGGCGACGGTCTGTGTCCCATTCGCCCGTGCCTTACTGGTGACTCGCCAATAGAGGTTCTCTGAATCATACAGTCGTTTCGAGGATTCCAGGATAACGTTCGGACACAGCTTCGTTCCTTTGGCGACCTCGACATACTCGCCTTTATCCATAAACTGAGGGAAGGCTGAGACTGGAAATCCAATGACAATTGCAAGGACCACTAGATAGACCAACATAAACTGCTCCTTCCTAAACAGCATGAAAAGACATTCGTACCGGTCCAACTAGAGCTGAAGAGAACAGACGAGGCACCCGCTTTAGATACATACTCGCTTCACTGAAGATTGCTCTCCGTAGTTCAACACTGAAGCCCTCTTTCCAGCTTGAGAGATAACATGCCTACCTCCCGAGTTGAGGCGCCGTCAGACGGTGTCTTCGGGCCGGTCAAGAATCCCCAACAGGCCTTTCTCTTTTTGCAAGTCTTGCTGCATGGTCTGACGCTGATCGTACGCACATCGGGCGTCTGACGCGCGGTCACTGACATGTCATCCCCCACTCCTTACAGGCCTTGGCGAACCATCGTGATGCATAGAACCCCTCTGAATAAGCATACTGGAGCGGCCGGCTGTCGTCTGGTCATAATTGCTCAGGAGAGATCGAGTTCACCATGGTGGCGAGCCCAGACGCCTCCTGTCCGGACTCGCCAGAATTAATGTCCCGAAAGCCGTTTGGGACCCCTTGTTGTGAGCACCACAGCGAGGACCGCACTCTGCACGTGCAGAGGCCGTTCGTGAGCACTTTTGCACCGGGCTAACGTCTTCGTGCGAGAGTGATCACTATTGACCAGTCATTGTTTGAGGAATATGCGATTTATGGTTCGTCACAATAACCTCTTCTCCCAATTGCCACGCGTCGAGTGGCAGCGGGCAACAGCAGGGGGGTTGATGGATGTCTATGGGTATCGCCATTAATCGCAACCAAATTGATCAGGTCCTGATGGTGCTGCAGCAACAGGGAAAGCGGTGTTCGGTGGATGATGTTGTGGGGCTCTGTTCCAACCTGACAGAAGATCAAGTCTTTCTGGCGATCGACTATTTGACTCGAACAGGTCAGGTATGACGGACGCCGGATGCTAACCGGACCTCCTGGGTGCCGTTGTAGTACTTGTGGCTGAAGCGTGATTGGTCATCTTTTTCCCATGATGCACGATCTGTGAAACGCAAACGAAACGGTTCCTAAAGTCGGCATCAGTGCACCCGGCGCGGGGTGATCCATGGATACCTGGCCGAAAGAATTCAAGGCAAGAGCAATTCTCTCCATTGGGGAGACGAACATCTGACTCGAGGACAGAAGGAGGTGGCCATGAAGCCTTACATGGAAGCCAAGACACTTAAACCCTCGGGTGACACAGCGCCGGTGACGACTTGCGTGCACGGGCGGCTTATCGATGATGTCCTGACGAAAAGAGGGAAACGGACCAGCCAGGTGCGCTGTCTCGAATGTGGTGCGATCTTTGATGATCCGTATCAGGGGCTCAGGTGACAACCAGAGGCGACAATTCGATCATGAACGCTTGGGCACAACGGCGTATTGTGTATCGATGGGATGCAGAGTTTCGGAGTGCATTCGTTTGACCGACTAACATGAGGCGAGGAGTTATGAGCTGGATCCAAATGATCATGGCAACAAATGCAGTGTGTGGTGTGCTCGCAGGAGGTGTCACGAGGACGGCCACATTCAGGAGGTCATCATGCACACAGATGGGTCGCTAACACATGCCGAGGTGGCCCATGAGAAGCGGATGCACGAGATGATGAGTGGAACACACGGGGCCATGCTGGCATTAATCGTCCCAGAGAATTCGTTGTTCTGTCGCAAAGATGAACATGTTGACCAACCTGGTTAGGCGGGAGGCGAATTGGATGGTTCAGCCAATGTTCGTCTGTTTCGTAAAACCGACCGGTACGAAGCCTCCCAGTTGTTGACAAGGAACAAGGCTCTCATGAAGGCGGCAGAACTGCTGGTTCGATGTTTGGAAAATGAAGGCGTCCAGCTTGTCTTTGGCCTGCCCGGCGAGGAAACATTGGAATTGATGGATGCCTTCCTCGATTCCCGCATTCGCTTTATCGAGACGCGGCATGAACAGGGGGCAGCCTTCATGGCCGACGTCTATGGACGACTGAGCGGGAAGGCAGGGGTGTGCCTGTCGACGCTGGGACCCGGCGCGACCAATTTGCTGACCGGCGTGGTTGATGCCAACCTAGATCGAGCTCCTCTGGTTGCCCTTACAGGACAAGCGGCATTGAATCGCCGCCACAAGGAATCTCACCAGTACATCGAGGTCATCTCACTGTTCAAGCCCATCACAAAATGGAACACCTCGATTCCGAAAGCAGAGGTCATTCCCGAAGCGATTCGAAAGGCGTTCAAGATTGCGCAGGCGGAAAAGCCGGGTGCGACTCATGTGGAGCTTCCGGAAGATGTGGCAGATGAAGAGCTCGGCGATGCCGGCGGGATGGAGCCTCTCTTTGTGCAAGCACCGGTCACACCTGAGCCGGCACCCAGCCAGATCTCCCGAGCAGTTCGAGCGATCGCCGCCGCACAGCGCCCTGTCATCCTTGCCGGGAACGGGGTGATCCGCGGTCGTGCGCACGAGGCGGTTCAACAGTTCGCTCGGCGCCTGCAGATTCCTGTGCTCCACACCTTCATGTCCAAAGGGGTTCTTCCGGACAGCGATCGGCTCTCACTGTACACGATCGGCCTTCTCGCACGAGATTATGCCTCGGTGGTCATGGAGCAGGCGGACGTGGTGATTACGTTGGGATATGATTTCGTGGAATACGCGCCCTGTCTCTGGAACCCGCGCCGGGACAAGCGCATCGTGCACCTTGATGTGTCACCGGCAGAGGTTGACGCACACTACATCGTCGAGGTCGGTGTGCTGGGGGATCTCCGTCTTTCCTTGGATCTTCTGGCGGGGAAGGTGATGCCGTTCGACTCCCCATGGGTCGGGAAAGCCCGGAAGACAGTCGTCGATGGATTCGACGCCGAGCTGGCCCTGATGCGGTCCTGGCCGATGCGGCCGCAGCACATCGTGCAGGATCTGCGCGCCGTGCTTGAGCCTGACGATCTGGTGATCTGTGACGTTGGTGCGCATAAACTCTGGATGGCTCGGATGTTTCCGTGCGAGGTTGCCAATTCGTGCATCATCTCGAACGGCTTTGCTGCGATGGGGATTGCTCTCCCGGGTGCGATCGCCGCGAAGTTACTGTATCCTGAACGGCGCGTGGTGGCGGTGACCGGCGACGGAGGTTTTCTCATGAACTCGCAGGAGCTGGAAACGGCGGTGCGTGTGGGATTGCCGCTGGTCATCTTGATCTGGCGGGACGATGGATACGGTGTGATCCGCTGGAAGCAGCAGGTGCGCTTCGGACGGACTTCATCGGTGGATTTCGGGAATCCGGATCTTGTGCGCTATGCCCAGAGTTTCGGCGCTGTCGGGTATCGCGTGACGGACCAATCCGAACTTCGGCCCATGCTCACCGAAGCACTCAAGAGTACGGTGCCGGTGGTGATCGATTGCCCGGTTGATTATGCCGAGAATCTTCGCCTGACGGAACGTCTCCAGGCCCTTCCGTACTGAGCCAGTTTCTCTCTATATCGTCACACGATTCTGGTTGAGTCGGCTCCGAGCCGACTTGCATAATGGTCAATATGGACCGAGCTGATCTCCTCTCTCTCTATCGTCAGATGTTGCTGATCCGCCGATTCGAAGAGAAATCGGCGGAGATGTATGCCCTTACGAAGATCGCCGGCTTTCTTCACTTATACATCGGTGAGGAAGCGATCGCGGTCGGTGCTATCGCCTCCCTTCGACAGGACGATTATGTCATCAGTGCCTATCGCGACCATGGACATTGTCTCGCGCGTGGGTCCGATCCGGGCCGAGTCATGGCTGAGTTGTTCGGCAAGGCGACCGGCCTCTGTAAAGGCAAGGGCGGATCGATGCACCTGGTAGATCTGACACACAGGTTTATGGGTGGGTATGCCATCGTCGGAGGTCACATCCCGCTCGCAACGGGTCTGGCCTTTGCGAATAAGTATCAATCGCTCGATCTCGTCACGGTCTGTTTTTTTGGGGAAGGGGCGCTGCCAAGTGGGCAAGCACACGAGGCGTTCAACCTGGCCGCCCTGTGGAAACTGCCGGTGATCTTTATCTGCGAGAACAATCGCTATGGCATGGGTACTCCGGCCGAGCGGGCCATCGCGCTCTATGCGGATGTGGCCGAAACCGCTCGATCCTACGGCATTATGGCCGAATCAGTGGACGGCATGGATGTGCTCGCGGTCCGCTCGGCGATGCAGCGGGTGGTGGCGCAGGTTCGTGCGGGACATGGGCCCTGGTTCATCGAGGCGAGGACCTACCGGTTCATGGGCCACTCGATGGCAGACCCTGCGCATGGCCATTACCGGACCAAGGAAGAGGTGGAGGAGTACCGGAAGCGCGATCCGCTTCTCTTGTTGAAAGATACGGTGCTGGCTCAGCAGCTGGCGGGTGAGGGGGATTTCAAACAGCTGGAACGGGAAATCGGCGAAGTCGTGCGGGCTGCCGCGAAGTTTGCAGAAGAAAGTCCGTTTCCCGCCCGGTCGGATCTGCGCGCCGACGTCTTGCAGGAGTAAACGAGTCATGGAGTTGTCGTATCGTGAAGCCCTCAATCAGGCCATGCGAGAGGAGATGCGCAGAGACCAGCGCATCTTTTTGATCGGTGAGGACGTCGCCTACTATCAAGGCGCCTTTAAGGTCAGCAAAGGCTTCGTTGAAGAATTCGGGCCACAGCGCGTGATTGATACGCCCATCACCGAAGCTGGCTTTACCGGCCTGGCCATTGGGGCAGCCATGGCGGGACTGCGTCCGATCGTCGAACTCATGACGATGAATTTCGGCATCCTGGCACTCGATCAGATTGTCAACAACGCCGCCAAACTCCGTTACATGTCCGGAGGACAATTGTCGGTGCCGCTCGTCATTCGTGGCCCCGGAAGCGCTGCCCACCAGCTGGGGGCTCAACATTCCCAAAGCCTGGAGGCCTGGTTCTGCCATGTGCCGGGGCTGAAAGTCATCGCGCCCGCCACGCCGCATGATGCGAAGGGTCTGCTCAAAAGTGCGATCCGAGACCCCAACCCGGTCATCTTCATCGAAGCGCAGCTGTTGTACAGGACGAAGGGTGAGGTCCAAGAGGGTGAGTTCACCATTCCGATCGGGGTGGCTGAGGTGAAACGGATGGGACGGGATGTCACCATCGTCGCCTATTCCAAAATGCTGTTGCTCGCATTGGAGGCTGCCGACGTGCTGAGTCGCGAAGGTATTGAGGCGGAAGTAATCGATCCACGCACGCTCAAACCGTTGGATCTCCAGACGATCGTGACATCGGTCAGGAAGACCGGCCGGCTGGTGATCGTCGAAGAAGGCTGGCATTTCTGCGGCCTGGGAGCGCAGATTGCCGAGAGCGTGTACTCGACCGCGTTCGACTATTTGGACGGTCCGATCCGGCGAGTCACCGGTGAAGATGTACCCATGCCCTATTGCCGTCCGCTGGAAGATGCGGCGATTCCGGACCTCTCGCGCGTGATCGAGGCGGTCAAGTCGCTACTGTGAGGGGAGGACAGCCATGGCCAGCCGTGTTGTAATGCCCAAGCTCACCGATACGATGGAAGAGGGCGTGCTCCTCGAATGGAAGAAGCGTGAGGGCGATCCGGTGCAGGCCGGAGAGGCGCTCGCCGAAATTGAAACCGACAAAGCGATCATGGATCTTGAGGCGTTCGCCTCCGGTATTCTCCGGAAGATTCTTGTGCAGAATGGGGAAACGGTAGAGTCTGGAAAACTATTGGGCGTTATCGGCGAGGCGGATGAAGACATCACGGAGGCCTTGTCTGACACGATCATGTCTGCGGCTGCGACCAGCGCCAAGCCCGCCGCTGCAGCGGCAACCTCGCCTGCTCCCTCACCCATGCCCACAGAAGAGAGTCGCATCATCGCCTCCCCACGGGCCAGGGCTCTGGCTGCTAAACGAGGGGTCGATCTCTCCACAGTGACCGGCACCGGTCCTAGTGGTCGAATCGTCGAAGAGGATGTGGCCAACGCGCAAGAGCCTGCCGCACCTGCCCTACCGGCTGGGACCGACCAGCCCCTGACCCAAATGCGGAAAGCTATCGCTAGGGCTACGGTCCAGAGTAAAGCGCCGGTACCGCACTTCTATCTGACGAGAGAAATCAATATGGAAGCGGCGGAGCAGTTTCGCCGTCAGTTCAAGAAAGAGCGGCAATCCCATCCCTCAATGACCGACCTGCTGATCAAAGCCGTGGCTCTGGCGCTCCGCAAGCATCCGGAACTGAACGTGTCCTATTCCGGCGAGGCGATCCGGCGGTATGAGCGCGTCGATATCGGCGTGGCGGTCGGACTGGAGGACGGCCTGATTACGCCCGTCATTCGTGATTGTGGCACCAAAACGCTGGAAACGATCTCAGCAGAATCTCGGGCGCTCATCGAGCGGGCCAAACAGAAGCGGTTGCAACCACAGGAATACAACGGCGCCACCTTTTCAATCTCCAATCTCGGCATGTTCGGCGTGGATAATTTTCTCGCCGTGCTCATCCCGCCGCAAGCCGCCTCGCTCGCCGTCGGTGCTGTTCGGGACATGCCAGTCATCGTAGCGGGAGCCGTGAAAGCCGGCCGCAGCATGCAGGTGACGCTATCGTGCGATCACCGGGCTATCGATGGGGTAACGGGCGCGAGGTTTTTGACGGAGCTGAAGCGCCTCCTTGAAGACCCGCACGAGCTTGCGAGTTCGACAGCAGCCGGGTGATGGGGCTCTGCTCTGACGACAACGTTCATTTTCTTCATAGAGATCATGCGCCTCGCGGGCTGGCCATAAGTTATTGTGGTGCCTCGCTGAGCACAGCGATTCCGGGCAGCTCTTCGCCCCCGATGAATTTCAACGAAGCCCCTCCGCCGGTTGACACATGGCTGATCTCCGTCTCCAACACTTCTGCCTTGCGTACCGCAGCGACGGTGTCGCCACCCCCTACGACGGTGAAAGCCCCACGCCACCGCGCCAGCGCCATGGCGCGAGCGATGTCGACCGTACCATCTGCGAACTCGTCGACCTCATAGGCACCCAACGGGCCATTCCAGAACACAGAGCCCGTGCCTGTGAGCACCTCGTGCGCGAAAGCCAGTGACGTATTGCGTCCGATATCCAATCCTTTGAACCCGGCAGGAATCGTCCCGTGGACGATCTGGATGCCATCTGGTTGCTCCATACTCCTCGCGATCACATGGTCCTGCGGCAGAAGAATGTGTTCCCGATACTTCGTCAGCATTTCTTGAGCCCAGGGGATGAAGTCCTGCTCCACCGGCGAATCGCCGGTCGCCACGCCTTGCGCCGCCAGGAACGTATACGCAATCCCTCCACCGAGAAGGACGGTATCGGCCTTGGGAAGGAGCGTCTTCAGTGCCGCCAGCTTGTCTTGAATCTTAAGACCACCGACCACCACCCGGAAGGGACGGGTAGGATAATCTCGAACATGGCTCAAGGCGTCGATCTCCCTCCCCACCAACAAACCAGCCAGCCGCTCAGCACACAGTTGAGCCGCCCCATAGGTCGATGTGTGTGCACGGTGGCTGGTGCCAAAGGCATCATTCACATAGAGGTCCGCCAGTGAGGCAAGCTGCTTCGCCAGGACAGGGTCATTCGCTTCCTCTCCCCGTTCAAACCGCAGATTCTCAAGCAGCAGAACCTCTCCAGGTTTCATGGCAGCGATGGCGTGCTTCACCGGCTCACCAACGACCGCGTTGACGAATTTCACCGCGGGAACCTTCAGCATCTCCCTGAGTCGATCGGCGACGGGCTTCAATGACAGCGCCGGCACCACAGTCCCTTTGGGCTTTCCTAGATGAGAGGCCAGGATTACTGTCGCGCCCCGCTGGGAAAGGTATTCGATCGTCGGGATAGCGCATCGGAGGCGGTGATCCTCTCGAATCTTCCCGTTGCTGATGGGGACGTTGAAATCCACCCGAACGAAGACACGTCTCCCTGTATAGCGATCATCTGGCAGATCGGAAATGACTCGTTTCATGAGTCAGCAACCTTCACTCGAATGGCGCCAGCTCGTCCTGAGTTTCACCGCTGTAACACGCTTTCCATTTTCAGGAGAGTCACGGTCGTCTTGAGAACCCGTATCGGGATTGAGCGAGATGTTATCAATGCCCTGTTCGACCAAAAACTTCGTGAAGTCCGGATAGTCTCTGGAGGCCTGACCCACAGATTCCAATTTTCCCCTTCGCCTTTGCAGCGTGGATGACGCTGGAAATCATCGACTCCACGGCCTGATTCCACTCATCAAGGATGAGGCGCCACGATTTCAGAATCTCAATCCACACCTATGCACGCCAATGGACAGCGCGATCTTTAGATGACCGAACTCCTTGTCCACTCGGTACCTGTGGGAGCTTGTCTAAGGCCGCCTCGGTGACCTTCAATACCGCCTCCGGAGAGACACCCGCCTATTCAAGCAGCAGACCGGCAGACCTGTTTCTTGTTCCATCAGCGCGAGCAGCAGGTGCTCGATGTCAATGCCTTGATGGCTTCGGCGCATCGCGTTGGCTGAAGCAGCCTGCAGTGCCTCCTGGAGCTTCAGCGTCATGCGATTCATGTCCATACGTTCCTCCCAACGTGACGCTTGTTCCTCATCCATGTTAGCCGGATCGGCACCCCCTTCATCCCGCGGGTCTGGGTGTAGACAGCCAAGATCACCCGGTGAGCGTGGCCGCATTGCATGGTCTGTCGATCACTCCACGAGAGGAATGTTGTCCAAGAAGAGTTTCTAAGATTGATGGGATCTTGCTCGTCACCACCCTGCACGAACAAAGTAGTAGAGACTAGAGAATCTCGCCAGAGAGTATCGGCGCACGCACTGGCAGCACGGGTGGGACAGGCTAGCAAACGGGCCATGTCCCTGCTTCCACACGACATCCCGTACTTAATCCACATTCAGACCTGCCTGCTTCAGGCGCGCATGTAACTGATCGATCTGTTTCAGGAGATCGATCATCACTGCAGCCGCCTCCATGCTCGCTCCAAAATCTCTCTGCAGCCGGGCAACTCGTCGAGCACATGTGAGATCCGCCGCACGAAATCGCCAATCCGTAGTCACTCTTCCTTCCGGTGCCAATACGCCCACCGCCACCAATTCGACAATCCACTCGACCTCTGCCCCGCAGGCCCTGGCCAACTCTTCAAGCGCTAGCACACCCTCATCACCAACCACACTCCCGATCAGAATCTCGTTCTCCATATCCATTTCCTCAGACTCCGAGTGAGTGGCGCGGATTGAATGTCAGTTCCCGCGCCATGGTGCGATAGATCTGTTGTGCCTGCTCCGTCTCCGCTGCCGGAAGGACTACTGCCAGGACAAGATAGAGATCGCCAGGCGGTTCACCGGGAATACCTCGTCCCTTGAGCCGTAGTTTTCGCCCACTCTGTGAGCCCGGGGGGACTTTGACTTCAACCACGCCGGTCGGTGTCGGTGCTTTGACTGTGGCTCCGAGGGCCGCTTCCCATGGTGCAAGCGGCAATGAGAGAGACAGATCACGGCCTTGTACCTGATATAGGGAGTGAGGATGAAAACAGATTTCGAGATAGAGGTCCCCTGCAGGCATCCCGTTGATTCCCGGAACACCTTGCCCTACCAGTCGGATATGCTGACCTTCATGGACGCCTTTGGGGATTTGCACATGCAGCGACCGCTCCCGCAACACCACCTGGCCTTCTGCATTCACCTGCGGGGCACGCAGGGTAACCATGTGGGTACCGCCGTGAAACGCATCATCGAGAGCAATGAAAATTTTCGCATGATGGTCCTCGCCATGAGTACGGGGGGGAGCGGTGTGACGGGCGAAGTTGCCAAACAAGGTGGAAAAGAAATCGCTATAGCCGGTATCTTCAGCTGCAGACGCGCCGCCGGGAGTGAACTCGAAGCCTGCAGCCCACTCCGGCGGAGGGGTAAATTCCTGTCCTGCCCGCCAGCGATTGCCTAGTTGGTCGTAGGCGGCGCGCTTCTCCGGGTCCTGGAGCACTTCGTAGGCTTCACCGATTTCCTTAAAGCGCGTTTCCGCTTGCGGCTCTTTACTCACGTCCGGATGATATTTTCGCGCCAGCTTCCGGTAGGCACTTTTAATGTCGTCGGCGGTCGCCGTGCGGTCAACCTTGAGGAGTTTGTAGTAGTCCTTAAATTCCATATCGATTCGTTTCCGGCTGTTTCGTCAACCACATCGGAAGCTCCCTGGGTGTTCGTTGTGCTGGGTAAGCGCATGGGCCTCACAGCATCGACATGGGCGAATCCCAAGAGCCACACTCGCCTTGACCACTCGCCCAAAAGCCAGGACAAACCAGGCAGACACACCTTCGACCGTCATTATCATCCTCTTCTGCCAGACTGGAGCATGCGACAAAATTTGATGCTGCTGTGCCTGCCCCTCTCAGATACGGGACTTTCAGGGTGTAGTTGCGGTGGCCTCTTTGGAGTTCAGGATCTCTTCAGCGGCGTTGCGGAAACGATTCACAATCGCCTTTAGTATCGGTACACCAGATATCTACAGACACGAAGTGCTTGTCATGGTCCCTCGGAGCACAGGCACCAATGAGCGGAGGCTGCTAGGATTGCGACCGTCTTCATCGCCTCTTCCAAAATGGTGGTTCCCTCCTGGCCGCACAACTGTGGGCATAGGAATGTGAGAGACGCATCAACCAACTAACGCCCAAGGATATGTGCCCACTCCTCTGCCTCCATTGGCCGTAAGAATGAACGGTTCGCATCAGTCATTTCCTCAGCGTCGCCTGACTCTCCTCCGCCTGTTCGCATGTCAGGCAGAAGGCTGCGGCAGGGACTGCCTCCAGCCTAGACTGGGGAATGCCGGTTCCGCATTGCTCGCATGATCCGTACCGCTCTGTCCCCAGCTTGAAGAGTGCCCGGTCGATCGCCTCGATCTCGGCCTTTGCTCGCCCATCCAGGCGATCAAGCAGCTGAACCATGGTCTCGTCCTGCCCTCGCTCCTCTACTTCGCTTTCGATATCACGTTGGAACCAGCGTAGTTCCTCTTCAGTCTGAGCAACCTGGCGAAACAAGTCTCGCCGTTGGCTTAACAGTTTCTTTCGAATACCCTCGACTAGTAGCATAGCAATATCCCTCCCTGACGACGCCCATGTCAGCTACAACTTATATCTGTTTCTCATTGTCTGTCGTCGAGCGTTGACTGCCGCCTCGTCATCCGTCGCTTTCTCAGCGAGAACATGCTTCCCACGCTCGATTATTTCATCAAGGACGATCTCATCTCATTCGCCTTCTCTAGGACGTCTTCCTCCGTCCACCTGGCATCTCCCTTCACGGCCCGACGAATCTATTCCCCGACTTCAGGGCAAGAAAAAGCGCTGCCACCACTCCGGCCGCGGCTCCCCCATCTTGACGAAGCTACGTTCAGGGAAGTGGCGTAGCCGTGGTGTCATTGGCCTGCATCGATATCTTTAGTTCTTCGATAGCCTTGGCAACATCTGTCTCCGTGGAACCAAATCGATCCCCCATCACCTTGATAGCTTGATTGATCGCTCTCTTCATCTTCGCGATTTGCTCTTCGGATGTCATGATTTAGCTCCGATCGTGTGAGGCTGACATGCCAATTTCTTCCGTCGATTGCTCGATGTCATTCACCCAGATCCACGACTTGATGAAGCAGCGGGTTACAACCCACACCACAGCCTGCCTGGTTGAGACGGGCTTTGGCGTTTTCCGCAGCATCCTTCGTGGCCCAGAGGGAGAAAGAAAACTCCCGACAGGGGGCGATTACGGCAAATGGTCCCTCCCCACTGAGCCATCGGGCATGACTTCCCCACCGCTGCGTTGCTTTCATACGCCAAGCTGACGTGGCCATCTTCTTGTCCACCTCCTGAATCGGCCATTGCCCGAAGGGTAATGGGACACAGTTCGTCAGATACGCCGCCTCGGTCTCTCGAAGTCCGTCACCCTCGCATTCAGAGATGCGACCATCTCACGCAGTGCCTTTGAGCCGGTCAAGAATTGCCAACAGGACTTTCTTGTTCTGTTGTAAGCCTTGCCGCATGGCCTGGTTGTCCGTGTGCCCAACCTCGGTACCTACGTCCGAGATGGCACTTGTAACTGCCTCCAACAATACCGCCTGTTCCTGAGGTGTCAGTGTCAGCTGCATAAGCTTCTCCTTCATAAACTCCACATCATCTGCTCGCAGAGACTGAAAAAGAGACCAGACCGCGTCTCCTCTCCCTCACCCGATCGGCAGGGAGGTCTCATTCGTGCCCACCCACTTAGCTCTCCCAGTTCGCCCGAAGCAGGTCCTCATTTTCCTCATACCGGCAGGTCAAGGTGCCCCGATACGCGTGATGCAACGCCTCGCCGATATGCCGCGCCAGATGGGGATCAGTCGTGGTGATGACCACCCCTCGGGGTGTTTCGGTTTGGTCCTCGATCGTGATAATCCGAGCCAACGGATGTTCGGCCTTCAGGCGAGCCTCCTCATTCCGGGCAAGCCCGAGTACCTGATCTCGATGCCTGACGACGATCTCACCGGTCAGCAGCAGCACCCCGCTCGGCGCATGGTCCCGGATCCGTTCGCAGGCCGGACACACCACGTCCTGACTGTCCGACGGCACAGGACCCCACATCCACCGCCCCTTGTGGTACACCGCCTGGCACTCACGACACACCGACGTCCCTTGGAGTTTGCCATTGGCTTTGTACGGGTCGTGCTTTCGGGGTCGAACCGATCGATCTTTCTTGTCTCGGGGAAGATGCGACGTCGCCATACCAGCTCCTTTGCTCTCTCGCATGAGAGATCTTTGGGTAATTCCGGCTGGAGCTCTCTCCTGACTCATCTCTCTCCAACCCCTCATCGTCCTCTACATGATGAATCTGCACGTGGCATGCCACTCTGCAACAGGCTCAACACTGTGGGAATGACGAGTAGCAAGAGAATAGTCCAACCTAGCTGCAGAGCACTCTCTATTGAGAGCGTGGCATTGGGGGGCAGAGAGAGGTAAAAGTCTTGTCCCCTAATGCCACAGTCTCGGGGAGGGGAAGGCTTCACGTGCGTCTGGGTCTGGCTGTCGGCTGTGAACAGTGACCGCCCACATCTCCTGACCCCGTGCAACTCTTCGCCTTCTTCCCGTCACAGTGATCCCGGATCGTGGCACTGCGGCGCAAATGAGCTGTTGCTTGCTCCCATTTCATGCCACGCTGAAACACTCTGAAGCGAGGGTTCACCCGATCAGTCGCGCAATACCAAAGGCCGCGGCCGCCGCCAACCCTCCGACGAGCACGGTTTGAAGCCCTCCCCGCAACGGCGGAGTGCCCGTGAACCCACTTTTCACATATCCAAAGATGAACAGGGCCACGGGGGTCACGGCAATCGACCCCCAGAGCGCCGTGAAGATATTGTCCAGAAAGATGTAGGGTAGGAGCGGGATGAGCCCCCCGACAATGTAGGACCCGGCAATAGTCAGCGCGCTCACACCAGCGCGCTTGGGATCCGGCACATCAAGCCCCAGTTCAAATCGCATCATAAAGTCCACCCATTGATCCGGGTTTGCCCGCAGCGTTGCGACCACAGGAGCAATGTGCTCACGGCTGAGTCCATAGCATCCCAAAATGCTGGTGACCTCGTCCTCTTCCCTGAGTGGATGTTGCTCAACCTCCCGTCGCTCCCGCCTTCGCTCCGAGTCATAATGGTCCGCATCGGTCCTGGCGGCGAGATATCCACCAAGCCCCATCGCGATTGAACCCGCGGCAATCTCGGCAAGACCAGCGGTCACGACGATCCCAGATGACGCAACGACACCGGAAAGGCCTGCCGCCAGTGCAAACGGGACCGTCAATCCGTCGGCCATGCCGATCACGATATCGCGAACGGTTGCCGTTGCGGTAAAATGCCTCTCGATATGCGGGGTCAGTGGCATGATATCGCCTCGTGCAGCGCGCGCGGATGGACACCTGTGATCCTCCAGAACGGGCCGGCGGTTTGGTAGAGAATAGATACCCCCCATGATCAGTTTGACCATGCCGTAGGTTCTATCGACCCGCCCCTTTTTATCCGGGCTTCCGGATCTCGATCACATCGCCTGCTTCGTTGAGTTCAATGGTAATCGACGTTCCCTCTTTCATCCCAGAGAGTTTGGTCTCTCCGTGCTGGACCGAAAATGTCCGTTCCCCTTCCGGCGTCGTGAGCGTGATCTCCTTCAAGTCCCTCGAAGCAGAGGTCAGCTTGCCGGTGATGAGGCGATGCACGCCCTCTTTCCCTTTCGCATGGTGGTCGACCGCAACATTATTGCTGCTGACCCAGAGCGTCAGTGTATCGCCGACCGTGACGTCATGCGGAGCCGTCTTGGCGGTCAGACTGTAGCGGCCCACGGATGTCTGCACAAAGACCAACCCGGACTTGATGTCCGTCACGACCCCCTCGAGCTTGATTCGAGAACCAGGGCCGGTATGAGGCATTGGGGCAATGGCAAGTTCTAATTCTAACTGGCGATGTACATCGATGACCTCACCCTTGTCGTTCAACTGCGCAGTGATCGGGCTTCCTTCGGCAAAGCTCCCGAACTTCGATCGATTCCGTTTCACGATGAAGTCCTGCTTGCCCTCCGGTGTCCAGAGAGTGATCGCTTCCTGATTTCCGGAGGTATAGGTCAGATTGCCTCTCACCCACCGGTGATGGGGCCTCGCCGCTCCTTTGGGGTAGGCATCGATGACCACATTATTTTCATTTACCCAGACAGTAATCCCATCGCCAACCTTCGCCGCGGTCAGCGCATCAGACTGGATACTCATAGTGCCCCAGGACGTGGTAACCATGATGAGACCGGACCGCATCTGGGAGATGACGCCGCTTATTTTTGTCGTCCAAACCTGGTCATCGGCAATCACCTGGATCGCTGTGACAGCGACGAGACAGGTCACGGCCAGAAAGTACCGCACAGCTGTTCTTAAGAATGTGGTCATAGGGGGCTCCTTCATTCGAATGATGAGCAGTCGCCCTGCGATCAGGGACTGGCACTGTCAAAGGCCAATCCTGAAGAGAGTCATACTGATCGGCAGCACCTCCCTGCGCTCTGACAGGTAGATACCAAAGGACGTTCGCGTGAGAACTGGTTTGAGTCTACCCTAGACCCAATTCGTGGTCTGGTCAGAATTGCTCAGCTCGCCAGAACCGCCCGTTTCCCTGTGCCTACGAACGATCCTTTCCCTCATCGCCCCGCATACGGCCACGCTCTGCCAGACCTCAGGCTAAGACTCAGCGCACACCGATTTCGAGCGGAGCCTCCCTTCTCAGCGGGAGTGCTGCTTGTCAATCTTCGCCCGCAGTGCCGATGCCAATCCAGGCTCGCAGGAGATCGTGCCGCGTCACGGAATAGGCAACCCTCCCATCCTTCTTCACGGGAAGATTGTGCAGGTGTCCGTTCTCCATCGTCCTGACGGCTTCTTCAATCGTGGTGTCAGCCGTGACGCTGATTCGCTCATGAACCATGATATCTTCCGCCGTCAGCTGAGAAAGATCCTTGCCGGCTTCCAACGCGCGAAGGACATCAAATTCACTGATGAATCCGATGAACTCGTGCCGATCATCGACCACCGGCGCGCCGGGAGTATGAGTGGACAATAACTCCAGCGCCACGAGCATCCCATTTTGACCGGCGTGCAAGAGGAGGGTATTGGTCCCTCTGATCTGCCCCACCGTTCGCAATCCTCCGGCCGGAACCCCTGGCAATTCCCACTTCGTCATCTTTCCTTGATTCAGCATCTGACGCTCCTTTCAATTTCACCCTGCATCATGGTGATCCATTAACCACTCGTTCCAAAAGCGAGGACCATGCCACCTCCACTCACCGAGAATTCAGGCAGTTGAGAGAACCTTGTATGTTTTGATCAGTTAGACTTGGGATGAAACACCCCATCAGAAAGAACGTGGATGGAGGAATATCGCCACAACGACGAATCACGGTTCCTTCCTCTGAATCATCCGAGCAGGATGCGAATATGGTGCTGGCCGTCCACAACGAGCGGGATATTCGTATGGGCAGGCAACGCAGTGCCATCCAGCTCCGTCAGCGTCACACCGCGACTCACATGGCCTGGATTGTCCACCGTAATGTCATAGATTGCGGCATGATACCGGAAACGAATGGAGTACCCCGGCCAGTGACGCGGAATACAAGGATCGATGGAGAGCGTCGCGCCGCGCAAGCGGAAACCGAGCATCCACTCCGTCCCGGCCCGATAGAGCCAACCCGCCGCGCCGCTGTACCAGGTCCATCCCCCGCGTCCAACGTGCGGTGGCTCGGCATACACGTCGCCGGCGATGACGTAGGGCTCGACTTTGTAGCGCTGGACGCTCGCTCGAGAGGAGATCCGATGAACAGGGTTCAACATGCGGAACAACTCACCAGCCTTGTCCCCCTCACCCAACGCCGCGAAGGCCAGCACGGTCCAGACTGCTGCGTGAGTGTATTGTCCCCCGTTTTCTCGTACGCCAGGGACATAGCCTTTGATATAGCCGGGATCCCTCGGCATCTGATCAAAGGGTGGCGTCAACAGACGGATCAGCCTGTCCCGCCGGTTCACAAGATGTCGGTCCACCGCGGCCATAGCACGTGCCCCACGATCCGGATCAGCAGCGCCGCTAATCACTCCCCAGGACTGAGCAATTGAATCGATGCGGCATTCCGAGTCTGCAGCGGAACCGAGTGGCGTCCCATCATCGAAGTACGCACGGCGGTACCATTCTCCGTCCCACCCATCCCGCTCGATCGCAGCCTTCAGCGCACTTACATGGAGCCGCCACGTTTCGGCACGAGCACGCTCACCGCGCTGAACCGCCACCTTGGCGAACTCCCAGAGCACCGTGTGCAGAAACCAGCCGAGCCAGACACTTTCCCCCCTGCCCTCCTGACCAACACGGTTCATCCCGTCATTCCAGTCTCCGGTACCCATGAGCGGAAGGCCATGACTTCCGACAGTGAGGCTCCGGTCCAACGCACGCGCACAATGTTCAAAGAGTGTGGCGCTCGTCTGCGACACACGTGGTTCAAAATAGGATTCATGTTGCCCCTCAGCCAAAGCTGGGCCTTCTAGAAAGGGCACCATTTCGTCCAGCACAGTCATATCGCCGGTCACTTCAAGAAATTGGATCACCGCATACGGCAACCAGAGCAGATCGTCGGAAATCCTGGTCCGCACACCTCGCCCGGACGGAGGATGCCACCAATGCTGGACGTCGCCCTCGATAAACTGCCGCGCGGCCGCCCGCAGCAAATGCTCGCGCGTGATATCGCGTGCCGCCACGCTCAGAGCCATGACATCTTGAAGTTGATCGCGAAACCCATAGGCTCCGCTCAATTGATAGAACGCCGCACGTGCCCAGACGCGACACACCAGCGTTTGATACAGCACCCACCGATTCAAGAAGATATCCATCGCACGCTCCGGCGTATGGACCTGTACGACACCCAAGAGGTCATCCCATCGGCAGGTAACCTCACGCAAGAGCGTGTCCACGTCCGCCGCACGGTAGCGGTTCAGCAGGAGACGCGCCTGGTCACTCCCCGCTGCCTGACCAAGAAACCACACGATTTCGGCGCGTTCGCCTGCTTTCAACTCAATCGACAGTTGAAGGGCCCCACAAGGGTCGAGACCCGCTCCGACCTTTCCGGATAATGCACCTCCAGTTTCCAACGCCAGGGGTTGCTCGAAAGTCCCATTACGGCCAAGAAACTCCCTGCGATCACCGGTCCACGATGTCTGGGTTCCGGCAAGATCAGTAAAGGCGATGCGTCCAGCGAACTCGCCGCCTAGCATACTGCGTGCAAAAAGCGCCCCGGTCCCCGGATCGATCTCCGTGACAATGTACGGTGCCGACTCACTGCGGGAGCTCCCAAGCACCCACTCCACATAGGCCGTGACTGTAAGACGCCGAGAGCGGCCGGACATATTTTGCAGCGTCAATCGAGAGATCTTGATCGGATCTTCAAGCGGCACAAATTGCAACAATTCGGCCAGAACACCGTGCGAACCATGGTGGAAACGGCTATAACCCTGTCCATGACAGGCGACATAGGGTGCCGGATCGTCACGAATCGGCAGTGCCGTTGGGCTCCAGACCTCTCCGGAGTCATCATCGTGAATATACAGCACCTCACCCGACGGATCAGATACCGGATCGTTCGACCAGGGCGTCAGTTGATTCTCGTGACTGTTCAATGACCAGGTAAACCCGGAGCCAGACTCCGATACCAGGAACCCGAACGACGGGTTCGCGATGACGTTGACCCAGGGTCGTGGCGTCCGCAGTCCTTCGCCGAGAATCGTGACATATTCGCGTCCATCGTCTGCGAAGCCGCCCAAGCCGTTGAAGAATTCAAGCTCTCGCTCAACCAACGGCACATCCAACCGTCGGCCCACGCGCGGTGGAGAAACATTTCTCGACACCGCACGGCTCCTGCGCTGTAAGCGAGTCACCTGCTCCACCAGCGTGCCGCGCCGGCCGAGCAGGACCACCCGGGCGACCTGCTGCAGCAGCAACCGATCCTGCTCTGAGAGCAGATCGGTCCGCAGAAGATAAATACTGCCTCGCGCCCCGCCGGCATCCGGGCAGAGGCGCAGCCGGCTGCCGCGCACAAGCCCTTCCAACGAGCCTTGCAACCCCTGCTCATACGACGAGGCCTTCTCATTCAGGATGATGACGTCGGTCGATAATTGTCTCATACGCCAGTATTCATGCGCTCGGAGCAATTGCCGGACGATGTCGACATCGTCCGCTTTGTCGATGCAGGCCAACACGATGGGCAGATCGCCTGAGATGCCATGCGCCCACAGTGCCGTACGGTCTACCGTACTCTGGCTCAGCGTTTCGGAAGACGGCCGCAGCGAGGCATCGGAATACAGCACGGCATTGGCCAGTTGCTGGAACAGTTGGGCCTCATCTGTCTCGATACCGAGGTGATGGAGTTGCACTCGCACTTGCGTGCAGGCCAGCGACAGGGCACGCTCAAAGACTCTCGGGTCGCTGTACTTGTCGGCCAATTCCAACACGTGATCGCGGGCTGGACCGACAAGGGTCGAAAACACCAGGCGTACAGTCCCGCCTGCAGGCACCCACACCGTACGGCGCAAGCTCATCACCGGATCGAGCACGGATCCGACGGTATTCGAGAGCGGCCGCCCACCGACCATCGAGACCGCCGTACGGACATGGTGTCCTCGTCCGAGAAATCGGGTGCGATCCGTTTCATATTGCAGAGAGCCCACGGTGTCTCCTTCGACCACTACCACCTGGGCCACCCACACCGTCGTTTCTTCATCCGACCGCCTGCGACGCGTGGCGAGTAACGCGCCGACCTCCGGCACGAATTCCGTTTGCACGAACAGATTTCCAAAAGCCGGATGGGCTACATCGGCGGCCTGTGGAGCCAGAGACAGCTCGGCATAGGAAGTCACTTGTAGCTCGCGCGCGCTGCTTCCCATATTGGTCACGGAGATGCGCCGCACTTCGGCATCATCCTCAGACGACACCACGACCTCAAGCGTAGTGTTCCAGTCGCCATCCCGCCGGACAATTTCGACCCGTTCCTCGGTAAAGGACACCTCATAGTCGTCGGCATCGATGCCAATGGGCTGATACCCGGCCGACCAGACAGACCCAGTTTGGATATCACGCAGGAAAATATACGACCCCCAGCAATCCCGCGTCGCATCCTCGCGCCAGCGTGTCACTGCAATATCCCGCCACCGGCTGTACCCCGAGCCTGCCGTGGTCAGCATGACCGCATACTGCCCATTGGACAGCAGATGCGTCCGCGGAGTTGCCTCATGCGGCGAGGTAAATCGCCGCACGACCGGCGGGATGAGGTCGCGGACTTGCGCCGCGGCAGCGACTTCTTCTGCGCGCGGGCGTGTCACCGGCACGTCGCGCGGAGTCCGTTCCTGGAGCAGGAGTTCGGTAGCCCGGACAATCGGCTCGGCATGAAACCGGTTCCGCATCACTCCATTGTTCAGGACATTCGCGAGCGAGACCAACATCATGCCTTGATGATGCGACATATAGGCCCGCACGACGGCCACGTCTTTTCCTTCTGGTACCCGCGTCCCCGTGTAATCCAGCGCTTCATAGAACCCGTAGGTTCCTCTCCCTCCAGCCTCGGCGAGGCGCCCAAATCCTTGCACCGCTTCCATGGGATTGATCATCGCCGCGAGGGCTGTGGCATAGGGCGCGACGACCACATCCTCACTGAGGCCTCGCTTGAGCCCCAGGCCCGGCACACCAAAACTGGAATACTGGTACGTCAGGTCGAGATCGCGCGCATTATAGGCCGACTCCGACACACCCCAGGGCACGCCTCGCTCTCTCCCATATTGAATCTGCCGATGGACGATCAGCTCATAGGTCCGGGACAGCAAGCTGCCTGCCGGGAAACGCATCACCAGCGCCGGCATGAGGTATTCAAAGATGGAACCCGACCAGGACACAAGTGCCGAACCGTCTCCCACAGGTGTCAGGGCGCGGCCCAGGTGAAACCAATGCGCGGACGGCACATCGCCCTTGGCAATGGCGATAAAACTCGCCAGCCTGGCTTCCGACGCCAGCAAGTCATAGCAACTGGGATCCAAGCTGTTCTCCGGCACACGATAGCCGATGGACAACAGTTTGCGTGTCGGATCGAAGAGAAATGTGAAGTCCATGGCGTGAACCATCTGCTCCGCGTTCTGTACGATGGCCGTGAGACGACGGGCCAAGGCCGTGATATCCGCAGCCGCTTGCCGGATGGCATCAGCCAGGAGGGTGATTCTTGCCAAGGCGGCCCAATCCTGTGAGGGACGACTGAGCAAGCGTTCCCGTAAGTGCTCGAGCGCACTGAGCGCATCCGCAAACCGCTCAGGGGCAGACGCCAACGTGGGAACGGGATGGAAGAACGGCTCGATCACCGCCCACTCCGGCGATGGTCCCGACGGATGGTCGAACATAGCCGCCTGGTCTTTCGCACTGAAGCGGACCCATGGAAGCAACAGTTCCGCGTCCCGGACATGGCTTTCCACGCAGGCCCGGACCGCGTCGGCCCAGGTGCGCAACTCCTCATCAGGCTCATCACCGCGCTCCTGTCCCAGCGCCTGAGCCATATCCGCGATCGTATGAGACAAGGCGGTGAGCCTGCCGAACCTGGCGGTCCAGCCGGCGGGATCGACCGGTCTCGACAAGAGCGCCATGGCCAGCACATCGACGGCTTGGTTCAGCTGCTTCCTGGTCACCGTGTGGGTCTGTCGCTGATCTGGAATCTCCTCCAGCGCATCGCGTAACAATTGGATGGCATCATCGATCCCGGCAAATAAATCGCCGTTGATGGAAGATCGTTGAATCAGCTCGCGGCATCCATTCCCCACGACCAACAAATGTCCCGCGAGATTTCCACTATCGACGGAGGACACATACTTCGGATCCAGCGGATGAAGGGTACGTGTGTCGTACCAATTGTAGAAATGCCCACGAAACAGCTCGAGACGGTTCATGGTCGCCAACGTGGCTTCCAGTCGTTCGGTGGCGTCGAGGGTTCCCAACCATCCTAGGTCACGGGCGACGAGGGTTGAGAGCAGATAGAGTCCGATGTTGGTCGGCGACGTGCGATGGGCGACGACGGGCTTCGGATCTTCTTGAAAGTTATCAGGCGGCAGCGCATGGTCCTCGGGCGACACGAACGTTTCGAAGAACCGCCAGGTCCGGCGTGCAATCAATCGAAGCGTCCGCGCATCGGCCGGAGACACCGGTCCAGCCCCGGTCAATCGAGGCGGCAAACTGACCCACCGTGCCACGGCAGGGGCCGATATCCAGAGCAGCAGGAACGGAGCCGCAGCAGCCCAGGACTCATAGCCCCCCAACATGGCCACCCCACCAGCTGCCGAGACGGCGAGCGCCACACTGCCCGCCATGCGCCGATACATCCCCGTCAGATTGCACGTATAAGCATCCTCGGCTTGAGCCGCAGTCACCCACTCCAACATCCGTTTATGCGTGAAGACGAGCCGACCGAGAGTACGAAGAATAGCATCCGTCATGAGCCATGCTTGATGCACGAGGAACGTGACGGTCAACACGATCTGCCTCGCGGCCAATTTGAGGTCGGTGCCTGCTCCACGAAAATGGGTACGCAAGGCAATCCCGGATCGGCGCGGATAGAGTCCGATCACGAAAGACAACAGCGAAGGAATCGCGATCGTGGTCAGAATAAACCCAGACCAGACCCAGGCAGATTGTTCCGGCAGCAGCCATCCGACGATCAATGTCAGAAACGCCGCGGGAGCCGACAGGGTACGGCGGAGGTTGTCGAGGATCTTCCAACGTCCGATAGCGGCAATCACCACCGCGCGATGCGGCTCAGACCCGGTATGCCCTCGCCCGAATAACCAGGGTAACAACTGCCAGTCGCCGCGCGCCCATCGATGCTGCCTGGCTGCCGCCGCCTCATAGTGGGCAGGAAACGCTTCGAACAGCTCGATGTCGGTCGCCAAAGCTGCACGCGCGAACAATCCTTCAAAAAGATCGTGACTGAGCATCGCATTGTCGGGCACCTTGCCCTCCATCGCCGCTTCGAACGCGTCGATCTCGTAAATGCCCTTGCCTGTGTAAGACCCTTCCCGAAATAAATCCTGGTACACATCAGACACGGCCGACGCGTAGGGATCGATCCCGCCGGGTCCGGAAAACGTCTGTTGAAAATGCGAGCCCTCGCCGCTGCCCGGGAGCGACGGGGTAATCCTAGGCTGCACAACCCCATACCCTTCTGCAACGCACCCGGCGAAACGGTCGAACCGTGGCCGGTTCAGAGGGTGAGCCATGGTGCCGATTAACCGGTGCGCGGCTCCCCGCGGCAACCTGGTATCCGCGTCCAGTGTGATGACAAACCGGACCGACGGAATCAACTCAGGAGGCTGCCCACCGACGGACATGAACGTCGTCTTCGTTGAGCCGCGCAGGAATTGATTCAACTCATGCAGTTTGCCACGTTTCCGTTCCCACCCCATCCAGACGCGCTCGGACTCGTTCCAGACTCGCCTGCGGTGAAACAGGACAAAGCGCGACCCGCCCCCGGCCGCGGCGCCGTACCGCTTGTTCAGATGTGCGATCCCCTCCACAGCCCTTGCCAGTAGTTCGTCGTCATCTGGAACGCTTTCGCTCTGGGCGTCTCTCCAGTCTGAGAGCAGAGCGAAGCGCAGGTCATCATCCGCATTCGCGAGATAGTGCACTTCCAATCGTTCGACTTGTTCGTCGATGCCCTGCTGGCTCATCAGCAATGTGGGGACTACCACCATCGTGCGCAATTCTTTGGGAATGCCGTTCCGCAATGCCATACGGGGCAATGACCGCGGGCCGAGAATGGCCATGACTGTACGATTGATGAGCGCCATGGCAAGGTCCGAGGCCGGCACGAGCGCAATGACACCGAGACACACCAAGCCTGCGCCGGTCATACCCGCTTCGGAGGCATGCCACAGCGGTAAGGCCAAGACCATGGCGGTCCCAACCGTCAGTGATCCCAGATAGCCCGGTGCGGACGCCTGGACATACCGACGCAGCAGCCGCTGCTTCCAGGACACCCGGTAGCCGAGTTCACGTTCAAATGCCCGGCGACCCTGAGAGATAAGGTAATAGCCGGGATCCGTGTGCCGATCCCGTTCCGTTTGCTCATTCGCATGTGGCTCTACTCCAGCCAACCTGGCACGGTCCATGACACGTGTGGTCACGTCGATTTCTGAGAAACCCGTGCCGCGCGACAGATCCTCGATCGCATGGCGGTACGTGTCTCGCGTGACAAAATCCATCTCAGCGTAGCGGGAATCGCATCGCAAAATCTTGTCGACCAAACTGACGCTCTCAAAAAATTCCTCCCAGTTGAATTCAGACGTCAACCGCATGCTCGTAATGATGTTGCGGACCGTAACGCTCATGGCGGCCTGTTGCTGATGCTCGGCATGCACCATGTCGTCGGCGGTCGCGCCCTGCGCTGCCAAACGTTCATCGAGCCATCTCAACACCGGACGCACCTTGGGGTCCAGGTCACGGAGTCGCTGAACCAGCTGCACAGCAAACGCAGTGGCTAATGGTTTGCTCTCAAAACGACGGAGCGCGTTGGCCGGAGACTGTGCGGCCAACGCTCCGCTCCCGAACAGGCTATCCGCCAGTTCATCGGCTTCCAACCGGGCCTCCCTGCTATGAAAGATCCGTTCGGCCAGCCTTCGAAGATTCTCCACCAGCACAACACGCAACGAGATTGCCACAGCCCACAATTCACCGATCGTCAGCGGTTGTACGCGTTGATACGCCGACACAAAGCGACGGAGCATGTCGGGATCAAACCGACTGTCGGTGTGGGCCACGAACGCCCATGCCACACCAAAGACCCGTGGATAATTCTCTAAGTGGCCCGAGGCAAGTTTCGGTAATTGTCGGTAGTACCCAGGAGGCAAATCATCGATGATCTCGCGCAGTTGCTCGTCGACAATATGAAAATTATCGATGAACCATTCGGCCGCTGGAGTTATGGTTTTCTCATCGAGAATAGTACGGGCGATGGCCTGATACGACGCCACCAAAACTCGTCCATTATCAAGGACTCGCGGCGTGAGCAATCGGCCTACGCGTGCGTCGGCGGTGACAACCTGTGCCGCCGCGAGACTAGCAGCGTGCTGTTCGAGCCGCTCGACACCGAAGAGCTCGGCGCGAATCGGTTCTTCCAGCTCCACACGCTTGGCAAGAGGTGAGAACATCGCACTCATAAACGTACCAACCAAGTCCGGAGTCGCCCGGCTGACTCAGAAGCTGAACCGCACCGACCATACTGAACATGAGATCATCGACTGTAACCAGGAGAGGCAAGCTGGGATTCAATCATGCAATTCCGGATGGCCGTCTGCATGCCCCCTCACCACCTCTGAGGGCAGACCTATGGATCCGTCGTTGTTTCAAACGCTTTCATCACGAGTGTGACCTCTTTCATCTTGGTCACCAACCCTGCATAGGAATGCTCGCGGATAATGCTGGCAAACTGCGCGTGGTAATTGCTCACGAGGCCCACGCCGTCGATGACCACATCGTACACATACCAATGGCCGTCCCTGTCGGCTAAGCGAAAATCTAGGAGGGTGTCCATTTTCCGGCCAGACAGCTTCGTCCTGACCTCAGCGCAATTCTCTTCATGCTGTTCAGATAGGTAGAGCACCTGCTCGTCGGCATAGTTGTCAATTCGACCGGCAACCGTGTCTCTGAGTAACTGGACAAAGAGGGCAACAAACTCCCGCCGCTCAAGGTCACCCAGTTCTATCCAGGACCAACCCAAGGCCCATTTGGCCATATCCTCGTAGTTGACGCGCTCCCTGATGACGTGTTCAATCTTCTGACGTCGTTCAACCGAGCGGCCCGGCTGGTTCAGCTCCTCACTGTTGAGAATATGAATCACCTCATCGATAGTCCCTCGTACTGCTTCGGTGGCAGTCTGCTCGGCTGAGGCCACGGTCACCCCTAGCAGCATCAGCAGCACGACCATGCCTGCCTTCACCGACCAGCTCATACCGGGATACGTTTCAAAACTGATTGCATTCGTAGCAGCGGTACCGTTGGATCTCTGGATCATAGGTTGGTTCCCTCAAGTGTCCACACCATGCGGACTCAGAATTTTGGTTTCATGTCTTTCAATGAATCACTACCCTTTTTCAATAGGTCCCCTCCCGGAGCGCCCCCACCTTGCGGGGACAGACTGCTCAGTTGCTCTTTGACCTGTTTGATCGTGCCCATATTCTTTTGAAGGTCGTCGACATTCTTCTGCATGTCCACCAACGCATTACCGAGCTGGCTCACCGACGTCGAAAGTCCAAATATCCCTTGGGCGGCAGCATAGTGCAGTGACAGCCCCCCCATCCCAAATCCGATAATAAACGCCGTGATGATCATGAGTGATGTCCGAGATCTGTTCTTCATCATTCCCCTCCTGTGTAGTTCCATGCTGATTACCTCTGCTCTGACTACTGTCGGATTCGTCGCGTCCGCATTTGCATTATTTCGGCCTCGTCATAATATGCTCCTTGATCCTGTCGTAGCTCCTTTGCGGAATAACTTGCTTCATCACAAGCTCATCCGCACATTGATAGGGTCGTTTGTCCACAATCCGCTTGGCATAGGTTCCTCCGATTCCAGCCAGAGTCTTTAGCTGGTCGAAGGTCCCTGAATTAATATCGACCATGATGCTATGCTCCATCTTTTAAATAGACCCCATGCACGCTCTCGAGGTCGAGAGTATGGCTATGCACCTCGCCGAAAACCTTCGTTAATACCAGCGTTCAAGACGATCCGACACCCTGATGGAACTGCTCATCGGTACGGAAGTAAGTTCGACCTACCTACCGACGGGTGCTCACTCCCGTTACGGCTTGACAGTTGCCGCCCGCTCCGTCCGTCCCATCAGAGTCAGAATAGCGAAAACCAGGAAGAGGAAGCCGAGAGCGCCACCAGGGAGATATCCCCAGCTGCCGCTGTACGGCCAGATCGGAAGGACGCCAACACACACCACACCCAATAGGACGATAAGAATAGTACTCATCTTGATTCTCCTTGTGTTCGCACGTTTGCCATAGACTCAATCATCCTGCACCACAGCACCTCACTGACACGCATTCTTGTTGCCAGACAGTCGTTCATGCTCCCTATGCATGGCCGTACGCCCGGCCTCGACCGCCTCGGTCAAGATCGTCCGCGTGTCGTTGATGAAGTCCCGCCCCTTGTCCAACGCCTGGTCCACACCCTCGCCGGCCTGATCGGCCAGCTCATGAACGCCCTCTTCGGCTCGTCGCGCATACCCGCGCAACTGCCGTTGCGACTCACGACCAGACTGCGGTGCCAGCAACAACGCCGCCGCCGCTCCCAGCAACCCTCCAGTCACGAATGCTAATCCCGCAACCCCGATTGAGCACCCTCTGTTATCCGCCATTGAGCAATCCTCCTTTTGCATTGGTCGTCACATTCTCCGTAAATCTGTGCCTTGACGGCGGCCTTCCTGGCTCTAAACCTAGCCGCCCTGCTGACGAAGTTGACCAGCAATATCCATCCCCGCCACATCGCATGGCCCGTAGCCTCCAGCAAACTGGTCCTATCCCGCTGACCCTTGTTTCTTAGATCGCATTTCACGGAACACCACGGACCGGTCGCCGATATTTAACCTAGCAGGTACCTACCCACGAGATCTGGTCACATTTGCTCAGGTTGCAGAATTCCAGAAGAATGAATCGAATCAATGGCCCCCTCTCTACCTATTTCAATTGGGGGAGCCTATTGGACATTGGGCGCAGGGGAGGATCGGACGAACACAATACGATGCCAGAAGCAACCCCGCCCCCAGCAACCAGCCGCCCACAAACACCCAACCTTCGCCAGACTCGGTCCTGACAAGATGCGTCGGGCCATACGAAAGTTGAAGTAAGCAGAGAGCCCGCTCGATTGGGTGAGCGATCGAGCGGGAATCAGTGGGGAAGAGTGATTCCGTGACGGTCCTGTCACCGGATTAAGCGGTTCCTTCTATAGAGTACATTTTTTTGGAAACCCCTCTTGTCCTGATGAAGACTCCTCTCGCTCAATCAGCCGGGACAATGGACCCACCACAACAGTGATACCTTAGGGCAATGCATACGTTAAGTTTGGCCAGACCGCATACCCAATCGCCTGACCATTTTTCCCGTCCTGCAACTCGAACACAATACTGGTCTGAAACGGAGTGGTTCCTGACATTCCGTTGAACCCCCCTGCACCGCCCGTGAACGTAAAATCGCCCATACACTCCTTTAAATTTCCAACACACTTCCAGTGGGCATATCCGACGTCCTTGCCTTCATGCGCGACGATCGTGCAGAGGCCTTCGATTGCCTGATAATCTTTGTTTCTGTTGAGATTCACACGGACCGGACACGTCAGTCTGGAGGAATGGACAATCAACTTGGCTCCGTCTTTATGCCGAGAGATCAGGACTCCTTTCACAATTCCATTGACGACCTGTTCCCCATTGCCAAGTTCCAAGAACTCGCCGGTTCCGATCCAACTCGAGCTGGAATCTCCGGCTTCAACGGTCTTCGCATAGGCGAAAGAACCATTGAGTGTGGCCATGAACCCACCTAGAACAATTACAAAAAGAAAATAAGAAATGATTCGCATGCGATCTCCTTTCAGTTAAGAGCAGCCTAGAAAGGTTGAAGTATGGAGTTCCTGTCGAAACGCCTTGTTTAGATTTTCTGATGTGATTCACGGGCGCGCTAGCGTCGCTAGACAGGTGTATTCACCCCTTTACTTCGTTGGACAGGCGCCTAAGCTCCGCTGACATAGCAGCACGACCGGTCTCGACCGCCTCGGTCATGACTGCCTGCTTGTCTTTGATGAACTCGCGTCCTTTGTCTATGGCTTCGTCGACAACCTCGCTGGCCTTGTCGGCCAGCTCATGAACGCCCTCTTCGGCTCGTCGCGCATACCCGCGCAACTGCTTCTGCGACTCACGACCAGACTGCGGTGCAAGCAACAACGCCGCCGCCGCTCCCAGCAACCCTCCGGTCACAAACGCCAATCCCACCGCTCCCAATGAACACCCTCGATTATCTGACATTGCGCAATCCTCCTTTTCCATTGACCATCCCTCCTTCTCGGTGAATCTGTGCCTTGACGACGGCCGTCGTCGCTTTAACCCCCGCCACCATGCTGGCCAGCCTGACCAGCAGTGACCGGCCCCTGCCGCGTACTGTATCCTGGACCCGTTGGATGGTGTCACCCACCGCACCTGCCGCATGCAGCAACACCGCCGCATGCTCGACCCCACCCCGCGCATGTTCGATGAGCGAGTTCATGTTCTCCATCGCCGACCGGATCTCCTTGAGCAGCAACGGCAACTCGGCGTTCATACGGGCTAATAGCTGTTCTGATTCCGCCACCGATTTCCTCAGTTGTATCAACAGTGGAATCAGCCAGCCGACCAGCACCACAAACGCCACTGCCCCCACACAGAGGGCGATCTCGCCAATCATACAACTCCTCCTGCCTCCGTCAGGCTCCCACTAGACGAGCAGACCTTCCACAAGCGGTCTTATCGAAGGACCCCAAAGACCCAGAGGACGACAATCAACGTAAACGGCACGCCCAGCAGCCAAAGAATGAACCCTTTCCCCATGGTACCCTCTCTTTCTTTGCCGATTCACAAGCTCAACCACGAGCACTCGCTTATGGGCCCAGCTTTTTCAGGAGGCTGGCCAGGTCTTCTGCATGCTCTTCCTCTTGCGCGAGGATCCCCTCCAAGAGGTTACAAGTCGTGGGATCATCAGTGCCGACATAGGTGACCATTTCTCGATAACTGTCGATCGCGATCCGTTCGGCAACCAGGTCTTCCGTGAGCATCTCCACCAAGGAATCTCCCTCGACATATTCTGAATGGCTCCGACTCAGCATCCCTTCAGGAGAGAGATTCGGTTCCCCTCCAAGTTGGACGATGCGTTCGGCCAATTGATCGGCATGGGTCTGTTCCTCAATGGCATGCTGGAGAAACTCGGCCTTCACGCCAAGAGAATTGATCCCGCTGGCCATGAAATAATGACGCTTGTAGCGCAGGACGCAGACGAGTTCCGTGGCAAGGGCTTCATTCAGCAGCCTGATCACCGTCCCCACTTTGGCCTTGTAGCCCGCTGTCATGGCACCGTCTTCAATCCCTTGCCGTGCTCGGGCCCGAAGCGTCTTCACATCGGTCAGACCGGTGGCTTCTTTGATGTTTCCTTCCTGTCGGAGAGCGTGGGACGCCGTTGATCCAGATTGCGCCGTTATCGTTGTCGTTGCTTTCACCGTTTCCTCCTCCCGGGGAGTGTCCCCGTTTCAATTAGGTCGATCACGAATTGCCCAAGGCGTTCCGGTTATCCTCGGACTGCCTCCTTCCAAACCCGCTCGCACAGCTGGAGCCGCTTGTCCACAGACTTCCAATCGATGTTCGCAAAGAAAGCCTCAATATAGGACGCCCTCTCTGAAGGCTTGTAGTCGAGGAGATAAGCGTGCTCCCACACATCCATCACGAGAACGGGAATGAAACCGGCGACATTCCCGTTTTCATGCAGGCTGATCCAGTGATTCGAGAGTCGGCCACTGTGTGGATTCACATAACAGATGGCCCAGCCCACTCCTCGCATCTTCCCCACGCTGGAAAAGTCCAATTTCCACAGGTCATAGGTGCCGAAACTGTCTTCTACAGCTTTCACAAAAGCAGAGCCTCGCTCGGGATTTCTGGCTCCGCCTGTGGTCAAATTCTCAAAGTAATATTCGTGCAAGACCATCCCGTTGTATTCAAATCCCAGCCGTCTGGTCAGCTCGGAATAAGCCGGCATTTCCTCTTGATCGATCCGTCCATCTTTGAGCATCTCGCCGATCTGGGCCGTGAGCTGGTTCGCGGCCTTCACATAGCCCTCGTACAGCTTGAGATGCACCTCGAGCGTTCGATCAGAAATCCCGACCAGCCCGTGCAAGTCGAACGACTTGACGTCGTAGGAGTCTCCGAGCTTCATGTGCCACCTCCAGTGTTCATTTGATTGCTCAGAAGGTCCTGTCATTGCTTTCTCTGCTTCCCCTCTAGCCACAATGAACCGGCTTCTCCCTGCTGGCATCAGAGCACGCGGAGGAATGCCAGCAAATCCTGCTTCTCATCCGCCGTCAACTGGGTCCCTAACACAAGATTGAAGAACTCCACGGTATCCTCTAAGGTCAGTAACCTCCCATCATGCAAGTACGGTGGCGAATCCTTGATGCCTCGCAAGGGAAACGTCTTGATGGGGCCATCGGCGCTCGCCATGCGGCCATTGATCATTCGTGGCTTATAAAAGCGTTCCACCTTCAGATTGTGCATGGAATTGTCCGTGTAATAGGGCGCTTGATGGCAACCGGCGCAGGTCGCTTTTCCAAAGAACAGCATTTCCCCTCGCTTCTCAGCCGCTGTGGCTTTGAAGGGACTCAATTTGCCGTCGATCCCCAGCTTGGGTGCCGGTGGAAAGTCCAGGAGTTCCTGAAACTCTGCCATGAAGTGCACCTGGCTCCCCCGATCGAGAACATTGGCCCCTTTTTTTGCCCCGATCACATGATCACCGTCGAAGTAGGCGCCGCGCTGCTCAAACTCCGTGAAATCCTCCACTGTCTTCAACACTCGCTGCGAGCCGAACAGCCGCTGGATGTTGACGCCGCGTAACGTTGGCGTATCAATGCGATGACGAAACTCCTGCGGGCGGACATCTCCGGCCAGGTGCGTACTGGCGTTCGTGTGGCCGTTCGCATGGCACTCGAAGCAGGTGACGCCACGGCTAGGACGGACGGTACGACGGTCTTCCGTCTGGTTGAACTGCTGTTGCGGGAACGTCGTGACGAGCAACCGTAAGCCCTCAAGCTGTTTCGGATTCAGAATCCCGTTGAAGAATTCATAAAAGTTGTCGATGGTCACCAATGTGCCCTGGGACACGTCACCGAGATCGGGGCGTGTCGTCAGGTAGATGGGCGGCGGGAACTCCGGCAACAAATGGGCCGGCAAGTCGAAGTCCAGATCGAAACGAGTGAGATCACGGCCCTCCTGCTTCTGAATCTCTTCGATGTGGAACTGGGGGAACACCATCCCTCCTTCAGGATGGTTGGGATGCGGAAGCGGAAAGAATCCACCAGGAAAAACATCCTTCTCCCGGATCTCTTCCGGGCTCATGGCCTGAAGGTTTTCCCAGGTCATTCCCTTCGGAAGGGCAACTCGTACTCCCTCCTGGATGGGTTTACCGCGGGACATGGTGACATCTTTGGCCGGGCGGTTTGCGAGGTCGTACCGCTCCTTGAGCAAATCCGTCTGCCGCTTCATGACTTCTGGCTTTGCGGCTTTCATGCGCGCGATGACTGTGGCAATGTCCTCCTTGAGATCAACGGGAGCATAGCTCGTCCCCTTCCGTTGTACCTCTTGCACGTTCGGGGTCTTCTCTGAGCCCTTGCCCGAAACGATCACAGGTGCCACGGTGAGCGTGGCGCCGACGAGCAGAGCGGCATAGAGTGCAATCACATACGGTATGTTCACGATCCCCTCCTCGGCCATTGACAGCCTCATGCGTGCAGTCGGATGGTAATTGCTCAGACGCTCAGAAATAGTTTTCCCAAAAATCCCAACCGTCTGGTCGGTTCGGAACATAGAAGGCGTCTCAGTTGACTATGACGAGAACCATTGCAGGAGTCTGTTCAGAATTGCTCAGTACGCAAAACCCGAAGCGCGTATCCTTACCTTTAAGCGAGTTGTCTATCTATCCAAGGAGGTTCCAAATGGTATCCATTCCAAAAATCGTCGGTGTCCTGTCGTGCAGTTTCTTCCTGTGTCTAGGTGTGTCGACCGTCGCGTTCTCCGCAGACCAGTTCAACACAGGCCATTCGGGCGGAAAGATATGGACCGTGGATGATAAAGACAGGTTTGTAGCCGGCAAGGAGGTCAAGGGCGAAATCGTAAAGATCGATGGTGAGAACTATGTCGTGAGAGAATCATCTGGAGCTGAAGTGCGCATGCATGTGAATGCCAGTACTGAAAGGAACTCCAAAATGACTCCTAAAGTGGGGGAACATGTTCTTGCAAAAGTAGATGCAAAGGGTCACGCTCTGTCCTTTCTTACGGACGCACCCATCTCCCACTGACGCTGTTCTGTAACCAGACAGGGCAATTATCGCTTTGGCCATGTCCGTTCCAAGCTTCTCGTCTTGGCTCAGTATGACGAGGAGCATGGCAGACATCTGGCCAGAATTACTCAGCACACAAAATTGGATACGCGTGATACATGTGTCCAGGGAGGCTCCAATGTTATCCATTCCAAAACTCGTCGGCATCCTGTCGTGCGGATTGTTGCTGTGTCTCGGGCTATCGAATGCGGCGCAGGCCGAACATTCACCTTCGGCTTCAGACGTGATGAAGACTGACTCCCAATCTGATCGGCAAGGCTTCCAATCCGATGATGACAAGCAAAAGAACGTGGACGATCAGAAGGGAAGTACCCGCGTAGAAGACGCCAAGACGATCACAGGCGAACTGGTCCGCGTCAAAGACGGGAACTATTTCGTCAAGGTGAAGGGCGGCAAAGAAGTACGTTTGCATACCGATAAAACAACCAAGATGGTTGGAGAAATCCAGAAGAGTGATCGCATCGAGGCAACGGTAAACGCACAGAATCACGCGCTATCGATTCGCTCGCTACCAAAAACTGATGCGGAGCATGGAAAAAAAGAGGGTCGCGGTTCGCTCGGCTCAACAAACTGACGCCGGTCACGGGAGTGAAACCGGCTGTGCGGCTGACTCCTCACTTGACTCACGTCACAGTGGCCTAATGGAGCAGTAGCCCTTGCCCAGGTGAACGCCGACAGGTCGCTACGTCATACGCGTACCGACCTGTCGGCTCGCTAAGCAATGCTGGCCTCGTTATTCATCGATCAAACCGGAAGATCTCAGCATCGGGATTCGGTCGACCCAGATGAAGGTCGGTGATGATCTTCGCCGCAATGACACTAAACGTAATGCCCTTGCCGCCGTAGCCGAGCGCGAAATAGGCATGAAGAAATTCCGGGGTCTGGCCGATGTACGCCAAGCCGTCCTTAGTCTCGCCGAACGTGCCTGCCCATGTGTATGAGACCTCCAGATCGATTCGTGAAACATGTCGGAAAAGCGACGCTGTAGTGTTCGGGTCTTCCTGGCAATCAGCTGATCACTCTTGTGAGCCGTGGCATAGGGCACATCTCCGCCGCCTACGATTGCTCTGTTGTCTGATGTGGTCCGAAGATACAAATAGGGCCGCGCCGATTCCCATATCAGTGAGCGGTCTGGCCACCCCTCAAAACTGTCACACGGCTCACTAATGAATGCGAACGTGCTCTTGAGGACGCCGACATTCTGTTTGAGGTATTGCTGGGATTCGTAGCCCGTCGCAAACACGACTCGTTGCCGTTGATTCGAGAGCCGGACCCCAGGTCCAGAACGACACCGTCACCGGACGGCTCCACCTTGGATACCTCGGAGCGGTCGTAGAGACGTAGCCCCCGTTTCTTCGCTGCATCAAGCAGCAATGGTTTTCCCACATCATTCTAGGCATGGATTGATTGGGCCGGCCTTGAGGGCTGGCCCAATCTCTCTGCTTAAACCTCTCGGCCTACTCCTTCACCGTGAGATCATTCTTCACAGACTTTACGCCGGCAATCTGCCGGGCAGTCCAAGACGCATTACCGCTGGTCATGAGGTCCCGAACTTCTCCGGTCAGCGAGACGACTCCTGCGTTGGTCTGAACGGCAATATTAGCTTTCTTCAGATCTGCATCTCTCGCAATCTGTTCCTTCACATGTGTCGTAATAGCATCATCTTTCTCCTCCACCGCTTCGCGTGCCGCTGGAGCGACGACCTCAAGGTCGTTCTTCACACTTTTGACCCCATCAAGCATTTTGGCGATGTCCGCCGATGCCTGCTTGGCTGCATCAGAGTCCACCTTGCCGCGAAGCAATACCACACCCTGCGAGGTCTCGACATCGATCTGTCTTCCTTTGACACGACTATCAGCAGCCAGAGCGATTTTGGTTTTCGCCGTCAGCCATGTGTCGTTGATCGGGGTCTTTTCATTGGCCTTGTCAAGCGCATACACCGATCCAGCGATTAATAGCCCACCGAAAACCAGAGCCGTGCACAGTGTCTCTATCGAGCGTGTGTTCATCATGTTCTCCTTGAGCGCAATCTAACGTGGTTCGTCAGTCTTTCGTGAATAGCATCCATTCAGCGTGGCTATCGGCCCTTCCCCACGAGTTTCGGTGCAGGCTTCTCATGCCACTCATCCGCCCATTTCATGAGGGCATCCTTTTTATCGCCATACCGTTCCTGGGCTTTGCCGACAAATTTTTCGTAATTGCCTTCGATTTGCTTCAAGTCGTCATCGGTGAACTTGCCATATTTCTCTTTGAGTTCCCCTTTAAACTGCATCCACTTTCCCTTGAGTTGCTCTGCATTCATACCGTCTCCCTCCTGTGTTTATGCATCTCTATCTCCATGTCCGTATCAATCTGCCCTGGTACATCGACACCTCCCTCCGTACAAGCCATTATGACGAGAAGACCGGCGGCGGTCTGATCACAATTGATCATGGAGCAAGAGATGAATGATGAGGTCGCATAAGACACTCCCCTCGCGTCGGTGTTGTCGTCTGGCCCGCCTGGATACCCTTCTGAATTGAGCAGTCAACCGCTCGCAGACTCAGGCTGTATGGCTTATGTCATTCTTCAGTAGGGCTCTATCAGCTCGAGAATGCCCCGTGGAACACAAGAGGCACGTACGAAACCGGTTCGGTTCAGAGAACACGATCCGCACAGCCGCAAGCTTGTGAGACGCGGCGATCGAGTCTGAGGAGTCAGAGTCAAGCTGAGCGCGACTCACAATCTGCTCCCAATTGATCAGTCTATTGAATTGCAAGCACGAACCAGTTGTGTCACTCGCTGCCCGACAGATTACTGCTGATAGAGCTCGCGTCCTTCTTCTTCCGAGAGCACGCCTTTCTGGATGAGCAGCTGAATGAGCTTATCGGCAAGGGTCTTGGCTGGAGGCAATGGCGACACCCGTTCCTTCGCTTTCGATGAAACGGGCGGCCGTTTCATTCCATACACACGAAACACCGGGGTGAACACAATGAGATAGTCCTTGTTACGAATCCGCACGCTCGCAGGACTACTTTCGGTATAGGGCGGTAAATCTGGATCGGATCCACGAGGAATCCGAAAGTACGGTTTGCCGTCGTCTGTTTCGCCATCCTGTCCCAGAATCTCCATGCGTGTCAGGTTTGATTCGCTCGTGCCTGTCATCCATTCGTTGCCGCCGATATTGGTAATTTTGTCAAGAACGATGATGAGCGACTCTCCCACCAACGACTCGGACGATACGTTCTTCACGCTCACATCGTACACATACTCGCTGTTGAAGTTGTCGCGAACCTGAAGGGTGACGACGGCGCGAGCTGCTTTGTCGGTCAGGTCAGAAAGTTGATCCAAGCCTCCGGCCAGAACAGGTGGATGAAAGGCCGCACTCGCCGCCAGGCACAGAAGCGCACCCCGTATTCCGAGCCGCTGACGGGAAATAAGACGACAGAACAGAGGCATGGCACACTCCGGTTTCGAGTTATCCAAGATGGCTGTCTATAACACGCAATCGATGATAGAGCCAGATGGCATGGCTGATGATTGCTGAGGGAACGCGATGACATTGGTCGTTGGGTGTTGTGGTTGTCATACTGCCCAGTCTGCCAAACGGGAGTTCAAGTGACAACGCCATCAGGCTAGGCCAGGCACGTATGACACACCATCACCACCTCAGTGCGTGAACAACGCAAGGCTTCGGTATACTCGCAAACAGCCACTAGGCAGTTGGCTTACGACCCGTAAGAAAGCCGACCAGCGCAAGAATCACGAAGATGACAAACAGGACATAGGCGATGTTGGTCGCAGTCCCGGCCACCCCGGAGAGTCCTAAGACTCCTGCAATAATGGCAACGACAAGAAATGTGACAGCCCAGCTAAGCATGGCGTTTCCTCCTGGTTAAAGTGAGGTGCGTGATCTGCCTGGATTCCCATCAGTGAAGATCCTTCAGCCGTCACGACGGATGATCGCCCTCGTGAATAGACTCCGTCTTTCTTTCCCATTTTTATTCGACCCGCGACGACTTGAGGCCATGGGCAAGCTGGAATTTCTCCAGGTCCCAGACTCGTCAATTCCATAGTTCGGCGATTCAGGTGATCGATGCATACTCTTCCGAGTGAACCTTGATGCACGCAACGTCGCCCTTCCTGACTCTCTTACGCGGGACCACCCGTGTTCGCACCGAACGGCGGAAACGATTCGCACGAATGACGGCATCCTCGATACATCCACAATTGATACAGCGTGCCGCGGAGTACAGAGAGTGTGTTGCGATGTTCAGTTCATCAAAGGTTTCGCATACCATTAGTCCCCGACAGCGTTGACAGCGCATACATCCTCCTTCTACCTGTATGGTCGCACTGCCGTCACACTTACTGGAGTATCACGGCTCTCGCCTTAGGAAAACCGCAGGCTCGTGGCTCCTCGTTTCTCTGATGATGCCCGGTTCTCGGCGAATCCGATTCAGGCGACCTGTTGATGTCTCATCGGCACACGCGACGCATGGATGGAAAACACGACGTGCGGGCCCAAGGACTGGGCGCAGATCGGACACAGATGCGGCCCTAGAGTCCCTGAGGCCACACGTACATCCAGATAGGTCGACCCACATTCAGAGCAGGGGACCGGCTCCATCTGGATGAAGTGTTGATACGAACGGGCAACTCGACAAGTCATGATGCCACCTCCTCGACTAAGACAGCAGCGACTATTAATGAACAGTATGCCAAGACGCCCGATGCCTGTCTGGTCACAATTGCTCAGCAGGGAAGAAATTCCTGTGGCGGGAAGGACGAGCTTGACCCACATGGAAGCCGGGCCCATCCTTCGTGACGGGGATGCTGTGAATGGTATCCAGCGAGCCCTTGCACCCTCGGTTACCAAAAGATTCGGCAGTTCCCCAAGAGGATACGGATAGTTTGCCAGACCAGAGATCACTTTGGCATCGGGAGTGAGGCTCGAATCGACAGTGTGGCCTGTTCTCCGCCGCCCGGCATACCATGCCATGACTCAAATCCAACGATGAGTCTCCCCCATGGCAAAAGCGCGCTCATCTCAACCCTCATCGCTCTCGTCGCTCTTCTTTCACCTGCCCCCCACCCTGAGACTTCTGTTCAACCGACTTGTCCATCTTGCGCGCGTCTCGCTCCGTCATGCACTGGCTACTCTCGCAACCTTTCGATCGTGCCTGCTGCCTCTCCACACAAGACTTCTTATCCTCTTCACTGATGGCGCCCTCAAGACACTGCGCTAGAAGGTGCTTCGCCTCATTCAGACAGTCTTCACAGAGATGCTGAGCAGACAGAGGAACACTCACGAGGGACAGAAACATGAACAGCGTAATAATAATTCGTATGTTCATTTCAGCTCCTCATAATAGGCACGCAGGAATATTCGTCACATGAACCAAGCCTTTCCGCGCACCTGGCATTCGCAGAACTCTTTCGTAACGTACCTCTATGCTGTTATGACCCTCATCACTTGCGGCTGACAGAGCCAGCCAGTTCATCTTCCGCTTTCAACCAGTCTTCCAAATCCTGGCCGTCCTGCCGGCCCCGTTGCTCATACAGTTCATAGGCACGTTGCGCAATGTGGTGGTGATCAACCCCAGCTCGTTTAAACGCTTGCATCATCTGACCGGTCTTCGCACCGGCCGAACTGGCGTAGGATGTCACCTCCGTTGGTTGCGCGGTGGTTCGACTGAGAGTCATCTCCTTCATCATGCACCTCCTTAGTAAAACCCTGTGCGCTATGGTCCGCCGACACCACCCGTGGGTCATGTTCGCCGAACGGCGGGCAGGGTGTTGTATGATTGAAACCCTAGGACTCCTCTTTCACTGTGAGGTCATTCGTCCCCATACTTCACGCGATCTTTCCCCCAATCGCGCCCCTACATCCTGGTCTTGATATCATCCGGCGGTGACTTCTGATGCCACTGGTCCGCCCACTTCATCAGCTCATCTTTCTTATCCCCATACCGCTCCTGAGCTTTGCCGACGAACTTCTCGTAATTCCCTTCGATCTGCTGCAAGTCGTCATCGGTAAACTTGCCCCACTTCTCTTTCAGTTCGCCCTTGAACTGTTTCCATTTCCCCTTGAGTTGATCGGCGTTCATGATGCCTCCCTCCTGCGTGACAGCGTGGACCCTCGGGACCAATGCCCTCTGTTTGCCTGGGGGAAAATTCTGGCATGAACCCAGGAGGAGATCTGGTCAAAATTGCTCAATGTGTTCGACCACAGTTCCCGTGAGCTTCCCAATGAGGATAAACCCAACTAGAATGGAGCATGAAGTTCCGCTGGCTCGTGAGAATGGCAAAGACAACCGGCATGAAATGGTGGGACGACAATGTGTTGCGGTTGAGCGCGGCCTTATCCTTCTACACCCTGTTTTCCCTTGCCCCACTGTTGACCATTGCCGTGACCGTTGCCGGGTTGGTGGTGGATGAGAACGTCGTGCAGAACGAAGTGCTCGGTCAGCTCAAAGACTTGGTTGGAGCACCCGGGGCCGACGCCATTGCCGACATGCTGGCGAGCGCCAGCCAGCCAGTGCAGGGCACCATCCCTACGGCCGTCAGCCTGATCACCTTGGTCGTCGTTTCGATGGGAATGTTTAGTGAACTTCAGGAGGCCTTCAATCTCATATGGCGAATGACGCCGAAGAAGAATGCCGCACTGTGGGGCGCAATCAAGAGTCGAATCTTGCCGTTCATGCTCGTGCTCGGCACCGGCTTGCTTCTTCTGATGTCACTCATCCTGAGTACCTTTCTGACGGCCTTGAGTAAATTTATTCTTCAGACCGTACCCGGGCCTCAGATGATCCTGATATTCGTGGACGTGGCTGTCTCGTTGCCGGTAATCACATTGCTCTTCGCCCTGATGTTCAAGGTACTCCCGGACGGGTATATCGCCTGGATGGATGTCTGGCTCGGGGCTGTGGCAAGCGGCACGCTCTTTCTGATCGGGAAGTGGGTCATCGGCCTCTATCTCGGCTCAACGGCGATGGCCTCAATGTATGGAGCCGCCTCCTCCCTCATGATCATTTTGGCCTGGGTGTACTATTCCGCCTTGATTTTCTTTTGGGGCGCCGAATTGACCTGTGTGTATGCTCATGAGTACGGCTCACGAATCACTCCTCTCAGAATCATCCCCTCCCACACATGAGCATGATGACGGAGGGATGGCCGTCGTCTGATCTTCCTTTCCTTCAGATGCCCGTTTCGGTCTTGGGGAGAGGCCTGTTCGTTTGATATTCCTCCTCATAGATGTGAATCGCCGTGAGCAGGATCGCCAATAAGATGGGGCCAAGAAACACACCAATAAACCCATAGGCCGCAAGTCCTCCGACGATACTGAAAAAGAGAAAGAGCGGCGCGAGCTGCATCTCGTGTCCGATGAATAAGGGTGCGAACACATTATCGACAAGTGCGACCACGAGACCACCCCACACGAGCATCGCAATTCCCTTCCAGATCGGTCCGGACACAAAGAGATACCCCGCGACCGGCACCCAGACCAAGGCGGTCCCGCCGAATGGCAAGAGAGAAAACAGTGCGGTGATCGCCGCCAGCACCAATGCAAATGGGACACCGAGGACGAAATAGGCGCCTCCTGCTAAGACGGCCTGCATGAACGAGGTCGCAAGCACCCCCTTGACAACGGCCGCCATGGCGCTGTTGAGCCGATTGAATACTTTCTCTTTATGTCGCTCTTCGAGGGGCAGGAGATAATACAGCCGCCAAAATAATCCTCTACCGTCCTTATAAAAGAAAAACAGAGTGAAGAGCATAATGGACAAGTCGATCGTCAGTGAGAAGGCATCACGCGCAAGGCCAGAGATCTGTATCAACAAAAACGTGCCCACTGTTTTCGTCCCCTCCGCGATCGAGCCTTCGTACCCACTTCCCGCCAGGACGAAAGTCCGTAACTGTTCCTGGATCAACCGCCCAACCAGCGGAATCTTGCCGAGGTACTCAGGGAGCTGTTTCATCCCACCGGCCTGGACCCATTCCGCCACTCTTCGGAAGGCCATCGTCGTTTCCTGAACAAGCAGAAAAGTCAGAGACACGATCGGGAAGACGACGAGGAACATGGTCGCACATGTCAGCAGACCTGCCGCCAGTGTGTCTCGTCCCCGAAGAAGATGGACCAATTTCACGTACAGGCCATTGCTCATGCGGGCGATGATGACGGCCCACAGGACAGGGACAAGAAAGGGGGAAAAGATCACGGCAATCTGGTAGAACAGCACAAGGAGAACGAGAAAGAACGCCGACACAAACAATTGATGCTGCATCATGAAAGTTTCCCACTCAAGGACAGTTTCTGAAACGGGAGGCCCAGGATGTGTCCCGATCCAGCTTGCGGTCGGCAAACTGGGACAGATCGCCAGACCCATCAGGATTGTATATGATTCCAGGAATCAGCCGCGCTCGGCGGACTGTAACGCCACCTTGATTTTGGTGAGCGCCACTAACTGTTCGCTCGTGTTTACCCCCCCCTGGGATTCAGCGAGATCCCTGCCACAGAACTCCAGCAGAGGAACCAACCTGCGGCACTCATCCCGAAGACGTTGGTCGAAGGTGAAACGACGCAAGGTAGGGTTCACCATCCTGGGTGCGATGCGTTCATATAATGGATCGGAGGTATCGAGGCGGTTGAGTTCCGTCACCTCCTGTTCCAGCGACGCCGCGAGCGCCTCGATCAATGCCAGTAACGCGTCCAACCGGCCGCGGCCGTCGGTCCATTCCGTGGCGATCTGCGTGTCCAGAGGCGCCCCCGCGAGCCTCCTCCGATCGACCGAGCGACTTGCGGCAATGAGTCCGCTCGCCCTCCATGCAGAGGAGAGCCTGGCCGCATAATACAACACCACCATGGTTCCGGCTCCCGCCCCAAACCAGATCATCGCCGCAGTGATCCCTACGTTCTGCACACCGCCTCTTCCACGCCCCTGAAGGTAATCAAGACAGGCCGAGCGAAGGCCAATCACGAGTTCGATCCATCCTACTGATACCCACGCAGTGACGGATAGGCCATCGCGGAATCTCAAGGCTCCGAGATCGCCGAATGATCTCGGATACCCATCTTCAACCGAACGTGATCACGGCTGTTCATGGCGTATGCTCCGCGCTCCGGGGACGGCTAGGAAGGGGTTCCGATCACGTTCATCCCGCCCACAACTCTGCTCAGCAATCATACGCTGACCGATACTGGCGTCCTTCGGTATTCTGGCCATACAGGCCTTCAACGTATCTTCAACGGCCCCGGCTGCGATTCTCGGCTCGATGATGGTATCGGCTCCAGGCGCACGCGTTACCGGGAGCGGATCAGACACCTGGGCCGAGACCACGTGCCACGAGGGGGCGAACAGGAGGAGCGCCGCACAGAACATCCACTTGCTCAGTGTCATGATGCATTCCTTCATCAAAATGGCCATTGCCATGGTATTGCCTTCCAGTCCACTGACGATGCCGCATATCGATTAAGCCTGACCACAGTATCTTCCGAAACCTATTCGCGATCTGCTCAAAATAGTACAGCTTGCAAACATTGCAGTGGACGTGACATATGCGATGGTCTGCCTCCTGAATTCTCCGAATCTGATCAATTGGGCTCAGCTTCCATCTAGTCAAAGGTCCAGTATAGCTTTCTGGTCTCATGAGGCATCCGATAGACAATTGCCAAATGATCAATATCCATGGCTGTCGAAAAAGCAGGCAGGGAGAACTTATGGCATGTGTACGATGTGGTGGGCTCCTGGTGCCTGAGGCCGGAAGCGGTTTTGTCGATGGTATCCGTTAGATGGATTTCTAGATGTTGAGATGTGTGAACGATGGTTGCATCGACGACTCCCTAATTCTCGAAATTGAAAGGAGTTCGATATGTTGTACTATGCACTGCTGTTCTTGGTGGTTGGAGTCATTGCCGGCGTCTTGAATCTGACCGGGGTAGCCGCGGTGGCGGTCCAGATTTCCTGGACTCTGTACTTGATCGGAATCATGTTGCTGGCGATTCATTTGTTCACAAATCGTTCCGTTCGGGTGCCCTGACCGGCAGGATTTGCTTGAACTCAAGCGCGGTACTCTACGATGAGTGTTGGTAAGCCAGGGTTGTTCGTCACAGAGGGGCGGCGGTGCATTGCCGCCCTTCATCAACTCTTCACCACCAACTGCATTCATGACGTCACGCCAACAGCTGCCAATACAGGCGATGAAGTCCGCGAGGGCGAGACAAGCTTCAGCCTGAACAAATTACCGTTCTCGGCGCAGTGTTGGAGACCAATGCCGTTCCCCTTGGAGATCCTCACACTCTATGGACACCAAGAGAGCCGCCTACTTCGACAACAGAGTCTTGCTCCGTGACGACCCGCTCCGCTTGGCTTCTACGCCGCTGGCCAACTCTTCCCGCACCAGTCCCAAATGGGTCTGCTCCCGTCGAAGGACCTGAATGTGCGCCTGGATATCAGCCAACATACAATCGATTTCCCGCACCCTGATCGTCAGACCGGCCGGCCTGCGGTGAATGGGCTGCCGACTGTCCTCACCAGTCACGATGCTCGCCAATGTCCGAGATGAATCTGGCATACCTTTGCCCCGGTGTTCCATCGTGGCTCCCTCCTCAACGCAAGATGTATTTCTACTTTCTGTCAGCTGCCATTGTCGGAACGCTCCACATAGACGCACGCATCAAACACTCCTCGATCTGGCCTCTGTTCGGCGAGTCCCAGATTCGCCTGCATTCCTTCTCTCTTGAGACAGCACTTTCATCTGCTTCTCAAGCCCATCGCCCTCCTGCTGAAGGCCAAGTTCCTCTATGACGATGACAATGCGTGAGTCGTCGTGAGGACTTCGATCTGACAGTCCAAGCCCACGCACGAGGATCCTGCGCCTTCCCTCGAAGAGGACACGCTTCAATTCGAAAGGCTCCCAGATATTGGCTGCTCTGCGAAGGTCCAGTCCTGCTTGGATGGCATCCCGTAGTTCGCGCAGCGGCGCGGCATAGTCGAGACGGCCTGTCACTCCAGACTCTCGGCCATTCATGTAGAGCAATTTCTGCCCACGAGAAAACATCAGGACTTCGGGTTGGGAGTACTCGATGTCATTCTGCAGCCCCCCCTCGGAGACCGATCTCTGTGCACCCCGCATCCGTAACTTATGGCCCCGCTGCCTGATGGTGTCCCCCCTCATGTCAATGCCTCCTGACGATCAGAAAGAGGGGTGTGCATGCACATCCTGCCAGCCTCCTCCCGCCTGGTCGAGTGTGAGATGAGCATTCACTGGCGCAGCTTCCACTCATCGGATCGATGCATACGCATCCACGGGAATCTTGAGGTGTTCAGCATCCCTCGCCCTCACCTTCCCGCGCGAAGTTACCCGGGTTCTCACCGCAGGATGGACGCGATTTACACGAACGATGGCATCCTCGATACACCCACAATTGATGCAGCGTGTGCCGGTGTAGAGCGCGCCCGACTCAATGTTCAGATCATCAAAGATTTCACAGACTAGTAGTCCCTGACAGCGTCGGCAAACCATAGCCCCTCCTTTTGCACCCAATGCTCTTCCCTGAAGCATCAGGCACGACCGTAAATTGAAACCTTTCGCATTCAGGCTCATTCCCTCAAGAGACCTGCGAGACTCTCCGCGTGTGCTTCTTCCTGCGCTAGTATCCGCGCCAAGACCTGCTGGGTCGTCGGATCATCGGAGCCGATAGCGGCGATCATGGCGCGATAGCTCTCGATCGCGATCCGTTCGTCAAGCAAATCGGCCGTGATCATCTCCACCAACGACTCTCCTTCGACATCTTCAGCATGGCTCCGGATCAGCAGCCGTTCAGGAGACAAATCCGGCTTGCCTCCAAGCTGGGCAATGCGCTCGACCAATTGATCAGCATGCGCTCGCTCCTCAGTGACATGCTGGAGAAATCTCGCCTTCACGTGACGAGCACTGATCCCGGCGGTCATAAAGTAATGGCGCTTGTACCGGAGGATGCAGATCACTTCCGTGGCCAGCGCCTCGTTCAGCAATCTGATTACCGTCTTCCTGTTGGCCTTGTTCCCATCTGTTGTTGCGGTATCTCTTATCACGGTAGTTCTCTTTATGATTCAATCCTCGCTGGCAGCGGCCCCGTTTGTATGATCCCCACCTGAAGTCTCCTGCAACATTCCCATTCTCCGGTCCGGACCAGATTGTGTGGCAACCTCGTGCCGGCTACGACGGCCTTGGTTACAGACTCAGTCTTCCTGGACTCCTAAGCGACTGCGTGCGCTGCTCGATCACCGATCGCGTATGGGTCAATCGAACGCGACCGTTTCGTTTGAATAGTGAATTGGGCATGCGTAACCTCTTCCACGGTGCCGTGGGCCATGAGGATAAACTTATGTGACTTGAGCGCCGTTTCGTAATTGAGGACACTGGCTTTGGGAATCCCCAAGTTATTGAACGCCACTCCGATTGCCGTCACTCCCCCGGTCTCCACGGTCTCTTCAAGTGCACCGAGGACCCACCCAAGGAGAGGCCCCGCGATCAACACCGGGCCGATCCCACGGATGACCGTGCCCCAATATTTCATGTGATCATCGCCGGTGTTGTAATAGCCCACCACGTGTTTGTCTGTGTGGTAGTCCTTCCCGACGATCGACAGCTTCTTCACACTGAAGGCCGCTTGTTTGAGCTCTTTGACGGCGGCCTCAGCCTCGGTGTGCGTGTGACAAATGGCAACGACTGCATGGCGCTCACCCATAGCCGGCTCTCCTTTTTGTGTCGTGCTCTTTGGTCTCAGAGTCCCGCCCGGTATACCCCTATCGAATCGGGACCAGGCCTCTCATCTGTCGCATGCATATCCACGGCATTATTCATGGAGACGAGCATAATTGAGCGGACGGCTGCAGTCTGTTCACAATTGCTCAGTTAGGAACTGATTGCACAATAGTAGAGACGGCGGATTTAGCTTGGTTTGGTTCTACGGAACCAAATACGCGGAATCAGATGGAGACTCTAGTCGTGGAGCACGACATTGAGGAGACAACGTCGTCGCACGACCTTGATCCCTTCCATGATGAAGAATGGCAGCAAGCCCATGGCTCCCATCAATGCCCAGTCTTCCATCGGTAACGGAACGACCTTAAAAATCGACGCAGCCACTGGAACCGTAAGCACCCCCACTTGCACAACAAGCGAGAGGACAACGGCCCATACCAGCCCGCGATTCGTCCCGACGCCTAACTGGAAAAGCGACAGCCGTTGGCTCCGGCAATTGAAGACATGCACCAACTGCGCCACTACCAACACCGTAAAAGCCACCGTCCTGGCTTGATCCAGCTCCTGATGCAGCCCGTAGAGGCTATAGCTGAACGCGCCTAACGCGATCATCCCCAGCATCAATCCCTCTGCACCGATCGCCCGTAATCGTTTACCGTCCAGCAGTCGAGCTTCTGGTCGGCGAGGTGGACGCGTCATCAGATCGGGCGCCTTGGGATCGACCGCCAGCGCCAATGCCGGAATGCCGTCCGTCACGAGATTCATCCAGAGGATCTGAATCGGCAGGAGTGGTAGGGGTAGGCCAAGGAGCGCCGCAAACAGCATGACCAGCACTTCACTCAAGTTACACGATAGGAGGAAGTGGACGGCCTTCCGGATATTGTCGAAGACCCCCCGGCCTTCTTCCACCGCTGCGGCGATTGAGGCAAAGTTGTCGTCCGTGACCACCATATCAGCGGCTTCTTTCGTCACATCGGTTCCGGTGATCCCCATCGTAATGCCGATATCCGCTGCCTTGATTGCAGGCGCATCATTCACGCCGTCGCCCGTCATGGCCACAATCGCACCTCGTTGTTTCCAAGCTCGGATGATACGCAACTTGTGCTCCGCCGAGACGCGCGCGTAGACCGTGACGCGCTCCACGCGTTGGGCCAGTTGGTCCTCTGTGAGATTGTCGATCTCGTGGCCGGAAAGCGCCGCGCCGTCACCGTCACCGTCATGCAGACCTAACTCCCTGGCGATGGCAAGTGCCGTCTCTTTGTGATCCCCGGTAATCATCACGGTGTTGATCCCGGCTTTCCGGCATAGACGAATGGCCTCCGCCGCTTCAGGTCGCACGGGATCTTTCATGGCAAACAAACCGAGAAACACCAGATTCTTCTCGACAACATCGGCAGAGAGATTCGAGCCATGCCCGTCGAGTTGCCGATGCGCCACGGCAAGCACGCGAAGCGCCTGGTGTGCCAGGGAGGCGTTGATATCGAACATGATCTTCCGTTGTTCATCGCCCATGGGTTCGATAGGCCCCTCGAGGGTCCGGCGATGCGTGCAGCGGGAAAGCAAGACATCCGGCGCCCCTTTCACATAGGCCATGCTCCCGTCCGACGTGCGACGGATGATAGTCATCATTTTCCGTTCGGCATCGAAGGGGAATTCTGCTTCGAACGGCGTGCTGCCCTCCAAGCCTTCCTTCGTCAATCCGACCTTCGCCGCCGCAACCAGAAGCGCACCTTCCGTCGGATCGCCGACCACTTCCCACGTTCCATTCCCCTCTCGTAATGTCGCACCATTGCACAGCACGGCTGCCGCCAGCAGTTCGCGCAGAGCCGGAAGATGGCTCAGGTCTCTGTCCTGGCTGTTGGGCTCTGAGTTGGCGGAACGAAGCTCAATTCTTTGTCGGGGTAACTCAGAACCGCTTTCTCTCGCCTTCGACGTCTCACGGATTTCACCGACTGGTGCGTACCCTTCACCGGTCACATCGAAGGCCGTGGTGCCGACGAACAATTTCGTCACCGTCATCTCGTTCTTTGTCAACGTGCCCGTTTTGTCCGTGCAGATGACCGTGGCCGATCCGAGCGTTTCGACTGCAGGCAGTTTTCGGATCAGCGCATGCCGTTTCACCATGCGGGTCACCCCCAGTGCCAATGTAATCGTCACCACGGTGGGAAGACTTTCCGGCACGGCCGCCACAGCCAGACTCACCGAGGTCATGAACATGGCCACCAACGGCTCGCCGCGAAGATAGCCCAAGGCAAACACAACAGCGACAACGGCCAGCGCCAACCACAAGAGGGTGTAGCCGAACCGCTCGAGTCGGCGTTGCAGCGGGGTTTCCGTCCGTTCTGCCTCCGATTCCTTATGAATCATCGAGGCGATCCGGCCCAGCTCCGTGTTGAGCGCCGTCGCAACGACCAGCGCGCGGGCCTTGCCTAAGACCGCGATGGTGCCCATAAATGCCATATTGGTCCGGTCGGCTAAGGGCACGTCGGGCCCATCAAGCGCGGTTGCTGCTTTCTGAACCGGCGTGGATTCGCCGGTCAGCGAGGCTTCTTGAACCTGAAAGTTTGTGGCATAGATGAGCCGAGCATCCGCCGGGATACGGTCGCCGGCTTCCAGGAGAATGACATCGCCTGGCACCAACTCGCGCGCGGGAATGGATCGAAGCACACCGTCACGGAGCACCTGAGCGGTCGCCACCGACATTTTTCGAAGTGCAGCCAAGGACCGCTCGGCCCTGAACTCTTGCACAAACCCGAGCAGACCGTTGAGAAACACAATGGCAAAGATCGCTGCCGCATCGAGCCAGTCTTCCAAAAGACCGGAGATGATCGCCGCTCCGATCAACACCCAGACAATGACGCTCGCGAACTGAGAGAGAAACAGTTTTATACGTGACGGCGGCAGAGCTTCGGGCAGTTCATTGGGGCCAAATTCGGCATGACGCCGCTCGACTTCCTGGCCGACGAGCCCATGCTCGGCATCGCTGCCAAGGATGGCTGTGAGCTTATCCGATGTGAACTGCCAGGTCTTGGTCGTCTCATTCTCCAGCAGCTGAGGCATAGCGGATATCCTTTTCATGGCAACAGCAACCAGAGCCTTCGCCTGCTTGCGAAATTTACTTGCGGTGGCATAGCTGAATTCAAACTGACCCTCTACCAGCGTTCGGCCTTTACAGGGGCTACCCAGATGTCCGAGGTGGAAATACCGACCCATAGCGCTGCGGGAATTGTTCCTGCCGCCGGTCCGGCAGATGGATATCGAAGAGCTTCTAGAACGATGGAGCGGTCCACGTGAGACGACCGAATCCAAAACCGAGCCACATGTTCCGTCTCACGACCTTTGCGATGGCTGACGCTCTCAGCATCCTGCTAACCCAACGCAGAGTCAATCCACCCGCCCACATAATGCGTGATCGCAATCACACTGATCCCGATAACGACGTGTTCCATAATGACTTTCCAAGCCCGAATCTGCTGGGCTCGCGCCAGGAGATAGCTCAGCACGCCGAGCAGCATGAGGCCCCATCCCACGCTCACCGTCATGGCTACGTCCAGCGGCAACAGCAACACCGGTACGGCAAAGGTTAAGGCGATCAGGAACTTGGCAACAAAGGTGGTGATGGTCGATTCCCATATTTCCGACACAACCCCGTTATTCTTCGACTCCTCAGCAACGTGCATGCCTAAGGCATCCGACATCGCATCGGCAACCGCAATCGTCAGAATGCCACCGATGACAACGGTTCGTGAGTGGGTGCCTGAATGGAGCCCTACCATCAGCCCCAATGTCGTGATCACCCCGGACGTGAGACCAAAGCTCAGACCGGTTTTGAACGATGTCTTCATCGACCTTCGTTGCCGACCCGCATGCGTGCACCTGAGCCCTCTTGCCCACAGTCCCCCCCGCGAGGCCCTCCGACTACTATGAGCATAGCCGTGGTGGACGATCTCATGGGAGTGTCTTCTTGCGACACTCGCTTCACTTGTGTCTCAATCCTGGCTCACCTTATCCGACGGAACAGTCTGGATCTGCTCAATTCCGCTCACATGGGAAGCTTGGCGCCTCGCTTCCATGACAATCGCTTCGAGACAAACCTTGTCGTGATGGACCGATCATGCATCACCTCTCCCGTTGTGCAGCGCTATGCCCCACTCCAGCACCATCCTCAGCATGAGAGACTTTCCCAGAGACTACCCGACCGGTACGTCAAGCAAATACAATTCTCCTTCCACCTCCTGGTGTAGGTCGCAGCGGAACGTTATCTTTCCCTGTCGGTCAGGCGTCAGATGAATCGTCAACGTCTTGCCGGGATCGAGGTGGAACCCTTCGATGCCCGTTCCGAAAGCCTTGATGCCCTCTCCTTCACCCTGAACGGAGCAGCCCAGGAAGAGGGGCGAGATGAATCCATGCCGGACCGCGTCCTCGTTGTGGACCACGAACGCCATCGGTGTTCCCGCGCGAATCGACTGCATCGTTGTGCGCACGTACTTGAAGTCGCGGATGGTGCTCTCGATGCCACACCAGTGCCCGCGTTAGCCGCTTCTCGCTGGAATTAAACGGTTGATCCACCACATCCTCTTGGACTCAGATCGAATGCGAGAGCACAGAGGACATGAACACGTTGTCAAATCTTGGCTGTTTCTGTAGCAGACGGAGCATTGTACCGACGCTGGCAAGGCAACGTCTCAATCAGAACCGTGATGCTGATCTGATGGAGCCGGGAAGAGGAAACGGCTAGCGCTGCTTGAAGTACCGGAAGAATTCAGAATCTGGACTCATCACCAAGGTCGATCCGTCCTTAAAGGCGATCTTGTAGGCTTCCATCGAACGCGTAAATTCGAAAAACTTTGGATCTTGGCGATAGGCATCGGCATAGATCCGAAACGCTTTGGCATCACCGCCGCCTCGAAGTTCCTCAGATTGCTTATAGGCTTGGGCCAGGAGGATTTCCCGGTCCTTTTCGGCTTCTGACCGTATTTTTTGCGCTTCCTCTGCGCCTTCAGCCCGATATTGTTTCGCCTGTCGCTCTCGTTCCGCTTGCATACGCGCAAACACCGCCTTCTCGTTTTGTTCGGGCAAATCGGCACGTTTGATCCGGACGTCCTGAATCTCGATGCCGTACACGGACGCCTTCTCATTCGCTCGTTCCGTGACCACCTTCATAATATCGGCCCGCGTGCTTGAAACAATCTCCAGTAACTCATGCCGGCCCAACTCAACACGGAGCTCGGAATAAATGATATCGTTCAAACGTTGGAGCGCCCCTCGTTGACTTTGGAACGCTTGATACACTTTCAACGGATCGGTGATCCGCCATTTGGCGAAATTATCCAAGAGCAGCGTCTTCTTGTCCGAGGTAATGACATCCTGTGCGTTTGAATCATAATCGAGCAACCGCTTCTCGAAATACGTTACCTCCTGCACAAACGGGATCTTCACGTACAGCCCTGGTTCGGTGATGTTGCGGACGGGCTTACCGAGTTGCACGACGATGGCCGTTTGGATCACGTCCACAACAAAGAGAGGCAACGCCCCCAGGGTAACTAACGTGACGATCATGGCGAGGAGAGCGATGAACAGTCGCGGTTTGGTCATCATGATGAGGGGCCCCTCGACCTGATCGTAGAAGGTAACTCCGGCCGGAGTTCCTCGGCCTCTGGTTGCGGGACGGGCTTGGCCTGAGGCTTTGATCCTGGCCTGGAGAGACGATCCAACGGCAGATAGGGCAGCACCCGCTCGCCGCCCTTCCCGTCGATGATGATTTTTTCCATCTGGGGCAAAATCGCTTCCATCGTTTCGATATAAATCCGTTTGCTGATCACGTCCTTGGCTTGGCTGTACTCTTTCAAGGTGGCGAGGAAACGATTCGCCTCGCCTTGCGCACGGTTCAGGCGTGCCTGCGCAAACCCTTTTGCTCGGTTCACCAGTTCGGCGGCTTCCCCCTTCGCTCTCGGGATAATGTCGTTGCGGTAGCCCTGCGCCTGATTGATCAGCTTTTCTCGGTCTTCTTTCGCGTTCGTGACATCCTTGAAGGCGGCCGCCACGGCTTCCGGTGGATCGACGTCTTGGAGCTGCACCGCAGCGATCTGCACACCAGATTGGTACTGATCAAGAATGGTTTGCAGCAACATCATGGTGTCTGCTTGAATCACGGCTTTGCCGGTCGTCAAAGCTTCATCGATCTTGCTCTTGCCGACCACTTCTCGCATCGAGGCTTCAGCCGCCTTTCCGATGGTTTCATTGATATCCGCGACGTTGAACAGGAAGTGGCGGGCTTCTTTGATCTTATATTGGATGATGAATTCGATCCCAAGGATGTTCATGTCGCCGGTTAGCATCAGAGCTTCTTGGGGCACCATCTGCTGGCGTCCCTGCTGGGTGGTGCGGAAACCAACTTCCACTCGATAGAGTTTCTCGACCTTCGGCTGGAGGACGGTTTCCACGAAGGGAATCTTGAAGTGCGGTCCGGGGTCGGCTGCGCGAACTGGAACTCCAAACCGCTTCACCACCCCTTCTTCGTCCGGCGCAACGATAAACACGCTCTGCCAGCCCAGGAAGATCAATACGCCAACAATGATGATCGTCCGGGCGCCGCCGGAGGGAAGAAGGTTCTTAAATCCCCCAGAGGAGAGGAGATCTGTGAATTGCGCCTTGGCCTGTTTGAGCGCCGCTTTAAGCGGGTCCGATTTCTCGCCCCATGGCTCTTTAGGGTCCCAGGTCATAAATGGCTGATCTCTAGGCAATTAGAAGCATCAGTTACAGCTCTCGGCTCTGACTCAGCATAATGCAGTACCCCGCTTCAGTCTGTTCAGAATTGCTCACTATTGAAGAAGTATGAAATGCTGGCACAGCGGAAGCGCCTGACTGGGATGGGTTGAAGCAATGGCGCCGAATCAGCAGGAGTCTCTGGTGTCGCATCCAGGATGTCGGTTAATGAAGCGCCATTCGACGAGCGTGGGATGAACGGAGCACTCCACGCGCTTTCAGCATGCACTATTAGTCGTGGAGCACGACATTGAGGAGGGAACTATGCACGTGTAATGCGCCATTCCCGCGTGACCCACCTTTGTAATCGATGAACCCCAGCTTACGGAACTTGTTCATAAAGAAGCTGACGCGCGAGCGGGTGGTGCCCACCATTTCAGCCAACGTTTCCTGACTGATCTTGGCAATCACCGTCTCCGGTTTGCTCTCCTTACCAAAGTGCGCCAACAGCAGCAACGCCCGCGCCAGCCGCTTCTCGCTGGAATTAAAGAGCTGATCCACCAAATCCTCTTGAACGCGGATCGAATGCAGCAGCAGATAGGACATAAAGGCTTCGGCGAACCTGGGGTGTTCCTGCAGCAGACGAAGCATCACGGCTTTCTCGATGCGGAGGATACGGGAATCTTCCAAGGTGGCGGCGGTCGCCGTACGGATCATCTGGCCCACAAGGCAGGATTCGCCCACAAAAGCACCCCGCTCAAGAATCGCGATGACGGCTTCCTTGCCGTGTTCCGAGAGCACGGTTACTTTCACCTTGCCCGCCTGGATATAAAATACCGTATCGGTCGTATCTCCTTGAGAAAAGAGAATATGTTTCTTGGGTAACGAGAGAACCGTTGAGCCCTTGTCACCCTTATTGAGAAAAATGTCCGGATTGAACGGTGTCCGTATACGTACCATCTCTCTCGCCCTCCTCTCTCCTGTTTAGACCGACTGAGCCAACCCTGATATCGGCCGGGTCATGACGTCATCGTACTCCGCATATGCATCAGAAGCCCATACAGATGGTTCGTGCCCACCTCCGACATAGTCTCTGCGTGATATCGCTCTGTACATTCAACAGGACATCACGTTATCGGCCGCGATTCAGTGAATAGGATCCGCCGGACGACGAGACGGGAGCTTGCAGTCGCTCCACGCTCTGTTGCATCTCTCGTAATGCCAGACCGATCTGCTTGGCCGAGCAGTGACGCAGGGCATGGATACTCTCTCCCGTCCATAACCGCAGGCCTTTTCTGGGCGATGAGTTCAGTGTCAAAACATAGGTGCGCGTTGTCGTCTTCATAGTAGCCTCCATGATCATTGAACCTACTGTTTCATGTTCGAGCCGAGCCTGAACCAACCGGCCATGTTCCGTGTCCCGCTATACCGTCCGAAATACCGCCATGAGATCCGTCAAGGCCATGGTCTTGTGTTTTAGTGCGGCCCGCTCCGCTTTGAGCTCTTCCAACGCGACCTCTCTAGAGGCCCCGCCCATCAGGCAGGCCTTCACAAGCGAGCCGACCCGATTGCACTCTTCCTCGACCTTTGCCTGGACCACCCGATTGCCGGCCAGCATGTCCAGCACAGCGGCCCTGGTCGAAGCAAGATGCGCCTGTAACTCGTCCTCTGGATCGTTGCTCCATCCCCCCTCACTCACGCAGCGATCCATGCTTTGAGCCAACAAGAGATACAATCGAGCCAGCGTCTCCGTGATGGCGAGATGGCTATGAACGTAAGAGTGAACAGTCATGATTCATACTCCTTCCGGTTGCAGACACCAGTGCATCTCCTAACGGCTTACACATCATGAGAGAGCCGACTACCTGGCCCCAGCACGGTGTGCGCGGAACGACTTGGCTCCACCGTATCCTGCATGGATGTCTTCAGCGCTTGGATCGTTCTTGCGACATCTTGTTCCGTCGATCCAAAGCGGTCTCCCATGACCTTAATTGCCTGAGCGATCGCTTTCTTCATTCTTGAGATTTGCTCATCTGCTGTCATAACTCCCCTTCATGGGTGAACCCTCGCAGTGAATCTGATCAGTGAGGACACCCGGTTGGTACGTTCCGCCAGCATCAATAAGACAACCCCACTCAACAGCAAGCTGCAAGCCCCCTGAGTCACGCGTGAAGCTATTGCAGCTGCATTCACCCCCCGAGAATCACTTCGACCACAAGACATATCTCGGTGTAACACAACATCTCGAACTTCTTCCCGCATATGCGCGCAGTGAGGAACATCCTCTACGCATCAAAGCATCGCCACCCTCTGGCGACAATGCGAAGGGAGACTGCTGCTTCCATCACGTTGGGGAGAAGCAGTGCATGCAGAGGATGAAGCAGCCTCCTGTATTCAAACGCCAGAGAGAAGCACTTGCCCGCCACACTGCGTGCTCTCACACAAGTACAGCCTAGAGATATTAACTGTAAATTGTCAAGTATCTTCTTTCCATACTGCCACTACATCTATATACTTCACCTATTTAGTTAATCCTGCATTTGGAGGTTGTTCATGGACATTGCGCTCATCATCAAGAATCGCTTGAAGGAGTTGAGGCTGGGGCAGCGGGATCTCGCCCGCGCGGCCAATGTGACTGAATCATATATCTCTCAGTTGCTCACACAAAAGAAACTCCCGCCGGCGCCTAACCGAACGGATGTGTACGAAAAGATTGGACGTGCACTGAAATTGCCGCAGGGGCAGCTCGTCAAGCTAGCCGAGCAGCAGCGTCATGACGAGCTCAGGAAACGGATCGGAGACCAACCGACCCCCTTGCTGCACAACGTGCGCGAGTTGATCCTTCGCAAGTGCCATCCCCGAAAGACCAAGCAGATCCGCGAGATCTTCGAGAAGCAACACTTCGGCGAACTGGAGCGGTTCGTCACGCAGAAACTGCTGGGTGTCGTCCAAAGTGTCGCGCGGCAGGAACTCGACAATCCGACATGGATGCGCAAGGTGGCCAAACTGAGCAAGAAAAGCTATCCGCAGATGCGCGTCACCGTACTGGAGTTCTTAGATACGACGATCTTTGATCTCTCGAAGGAGAACTGCATTGCGTTCCTCGATCCCTTGATCGAGTCCTGGAATATTGACCTTGCCACCTTTTGCATTGAGATTGTGCTCAACCGCAGAGTGGCGCCGGGACACCACAAAACGTTCGAGTTCATGGAACGGGGACCGGAGAAAACGTCAGGAGAAGAGCCTGGGCTGAAGGACTTTCTTCAAGACTCCTTACTGAGCGGAGATGCCACGGAAGAGGAACTTGTGTTTCTGCGGGCGTTGACGTTTGAGAACAAACGGCCGACCGCACTCTACTACTATCGAGAGCTTCAGAGCCTCAGAGACCCGCTGCACTTCCACCCTTCTCCCAGGAAACCTTCCTCACGGTAACTCCATCTTGATTCTTTGCTATTCGGTCAGCATATGGGTCACAAGCAGAGCAATCGCCCACGCCAACATATACACAAGCAGCACGTGTTCAAATTTTCTGTCATGCCACCTATTCATGACAGCCTCCCGATGTCCGGCGATAGCACGTCCGTACCGTACGAACCATCGCGTCGGCACATGGCTTCTTGTGGTCCCATTCTTTTTGACAGGATCATTTTGTACGGTCCACATCATGCACTTCCGTGCCGATCAGCAACGGGTGTCCCATGAATCTTGTGATGACTTTGACGTCATCCCATGAGTCTTCTCTTCGTGTACAGACTCCTCCGACAATGGCCATCATCCCGACTTCCATCAGGCAGACTAACGACGAGATCATTTCCGACTCATCATAGTCCGTCTTCTCCTCTTTCCTGTCGAACCTTAACCGATCCCTTCTTTGACCTGGCCGGCGGAGATCCAGGGACACGAGCCCGGATCCGAACGGACGGGGGTGTGCTTGCTCGATTGGCTTCAATGCCAGGATCAATCGACTCACCGCACAGCAGACAACGCCACCCCACGACGGCATCCGAGCTTGATGATTCCTGCATCCGATTGACGACCATGAGGCCTTGACACCGTAAACATTGCATTGAATTCTCCGGAGAAATAAATCTACAACACCTTCCTCAATGTATTTGTCCAGACAATGCACGCATAGATAGATTCAGCCTGATTTCGATGGCAAAACTGCAACCAGGATCGCCTGATGAACACTAAGAGCCTGACCATACAAGGTCTCCCTCGGCGAACATTCTGGTACCCCGACAATACCAATCACCTGAGGATGCCAGCAACGACCGCGCACTATCCCCGCCGGGAGCGTCACGTCGCACTATTTTCAAGCCTGTGCGATCACAGTGACCGGTTTCTGGATGTACTCTTTGTACCCGTATCGCTCGGCTAAATAGGCCTTGGCATCCTCGCTCACATACTCGGCAAACTTGTATCGATCATCTTCCACGGTCTTGGCGTCGGCCATTACTTGGTCGGTTGGGATCGCATACTCGATATTGCAGGAGGTATAGGCTTGGATATAGGTCGGACCGATCTCGCGAGCGATCAGCACAGCTTTCTTGATGCAACTTTCCACACGGCGCGGATTATTCGGTACGACTGTGGCGATATAGGCGCAGCCGGCGATCTTCGCCATGGCAACCATGTCCATTTTTTCGAACTTCTTGCCGAGCGGAGCCATCTTGAGCACGGCCCCTCTCGTCGTCATGCCGCTTTCCTGTCCGCCCGTATTCCCGTAGACTTCGTTATCCAGCATGATCGTCGTGAACCGCTCCTTCCTGAACCAGGAGTGGAGGACTTGCTGGAATCCGATATCGGCGGTCCCGCCGTCACCGGCCATGACGACGACATCCTTGGGTTTGTCGCCGAAACGAACTCGCAATCCGCGTGACAGTCCGCTCGCCACGCCATTTTGGTCTCCGTAGTTTCCGTAGACGAAGGGAATGGCCGCTTGGGAAATCGCCAGCCGACCGCAGCCCGCCGTTCCAACGGTAATCGTATCTTCGGGATTCGGAAACGCGACGATAGCAAGCCGGATGAACAGGGTCATCGCACAGCCGGCGCACATGGGATGCTCTTCGAGGATTTCTTTGAAGCTCCCCATCTGCGACACGGTCGTCTTCTTCCCGAAGGGCCCGTGTTCCACCATATCCCGATATTCTTTCGGCATGAAGGATTCGAATCCGGGGCTGAACTTTACATAATCGAGACTCATGAGGTACCTCGCTTTCGCTGTGGTCCGCCATTACGGCGGTGAGGGTTGCATTGCTTGCTGAGTCAACTGCCTACCCGCTGGTCTGTCGGGGCATCATGTTCATCCTCCACGTCCCGCCAGTACGCCGGATCGCATGCCGATCGCCTTCTTGACTTCCTCGACGATCACTTCCGGCGGCAAGGTCATGCCGCCACAGACACGCGGACCAGCGACGACCCGTTTGCTGTTGGGGATGGTGGCTTTGATTTCCTTGGCCATCCATCCGATGGCATTGAACTCCGGCACGATGATGTGTGAGGCATGCTTGGTTGCCTCGATGAGTTCTTCTTCCGGCCAGGGGCGCAGAGTTTTGATCTTGACCAGTCCGACGCGAATCCCTTCATCCGCCAGGAGGCGGATGGCTTCCCGTCCCTGGGAGACGGCAGTGCCCGAGGAGACGATGAGGATGTCGGCATCCACGTCCTCCGTTTCGATGAGGCCATCTAGCCAGGCGATCGTATGTTTGCGCGACCGTTCTGCAGCAGCCCAGATTTCCTGTTGCCAGCTCGCGTGTGTGGCGTAGCTGATGTAGTTGCTCTTCATCACAAAGGGATCGCGCATCATCCGGACCGGAGGACATTCCATATCCATGCAGGGAACGGGTGAGCGATAGGGATCATAGGGGGGCAGGCACATGTCGACCGGTGTCAGGTCGACGACGTCCTTCGTATGGGTCACGAAGAAGCCGTCGCAACAAAGCGCCAAGGGTAAATGTACGTCCGGCTCTTCCGACACCATGTAGCCTTTAAGAATCCAGTCGTAGAAATCCTGTGCGGTTTCGGCGTGCCAGACGAGCATGCCCGTATTCATGAGGTAGGCGATCTCGATCGTGTCCGGCTGGATGGAGAGCGGAGAATTGATGCCGCGGCAGGTCACGATACACTGGATCGGTAATCGGGCTCCGGACCACATCGGAAAGTTTTCCATCGCCCGCATCGTGCCCGGCCCGGCGGTCGTCGTGAAGACGCGGGCGCCACCGAAGGCAGCGCCGGCGCACTGCGACATGACCGCGAATTCACTTTCCCCACGGAAATAATCACCGATATAGCCCTCGGCAAAGAGCTCGCCGCAGAGGGCGGCGGCTTCGCTCTGAGGCGTAATGGGATAGGCCACCATCACATCAACGTTCGCGCGTCTGACGGCCTCCTTAATGACTTCACTGCCGGTAAAAAACGACGGTGTGCGAGGCGCGTCATTCATCATCACGCGTGGATCGGTGATGACTTGCCCCTTTTTATTCGTGGTTCCGATGATGGCTGTGTCGTCCATGGCTCGTCCCTTTCTATCGAACGGCGGTGGCCGGCGATTCGGCGCACCGTGCATGTCGTTATGCGCTGAATGAACTGCCGCACCCACAGGTCGTTTTGGCTTGTGGGTTCTTGATTGCAAAGCCCGAGCCTTGCACACTATCCATGTAGTCAACTTCGCAACCGGCCAACAGCGGGGCGCTCTGGGAGTCCATGATGACTTTGACGTCGCCCTTTTCAATGACGGTGTCGTCCTCGCTCATGGCAGACTCGAAGGCCATCCCGTACTGGTAACCATGGCACCCACCGCCTTTGACGAAGACGCGCAGGCCGACCGTGTCTTTCTCCTCTTGCATGAGTTCTCGGATCTTTCCTTCTGCCGTCGGTGTGATGGTGATCATGGCATCTCCTCTTCGCTAGTTTGTGAAGATACTCGATAGTTTCTATCCGACTCACGGGTTGAGACACTTCTCCACGGAAGTAAGTCATCGCCTTCACTCACGGGGAAAGCCTGCACGGCATCTCAAAGTGGCTCCGACGTCGAAGGAACGGAGACTGAGAAATCGGTCGCGCTAGAGAGGAAGCAGGAGGCGCAAGAGATTAGGACAGTCCGCACCAGGGACGTGGAGGCAGACCATAGATCAACCACATGTTCCTTTCACTTTGTGGCGTGTTCATACAAACTCTCGACGAATCATTTCGAGACCTATTCCTGCCTACTTGATCAGAGCACCTAGACGCTTATATTCCTGATCGTGCGACGAGAAACCAGACCAGGAAACTAGCCAATGCTACTAACAGCCCTGGGAATGCGATCGAGTCGATAGTATTTCTAGTTCGTGTTGTCATTCTGTTGCTTCTTTCTGATGGGCACATGATCGATAGGACCGGGTCATCCGACAAACAGGATACCCGTTGCTGCGCTCTGACCGACACTGAAGGCCGTGGAACTCTCTATCCACATCTTACAAATCTGACGGATGCGAGTCTGCTCACAATTGCTCACCGCGAGATGAACAGTTTAGGCAACTGAGTCAACCGCCGAAGCCGCACCAACTCTCGCATGCACAAGCGCATGGTCTTCCTTGGCTCGTTGCCCAGGAAACGCGACATTGAAGACGGCCAGATTGGGATGTTGAAACTCGAGGCGTTTTTCTCTATTCGGGAAGGATCGATCCCCGATCGCCAGCAACTGTTGCTTATTCAGAAGTAACTCCCGTTTGTCGTAGACAGCCCATTCATATTCCCGGGTCATGGCGAGTGCGTCGACTGGACAGGCCTGGACACACATCCCACAAAAAAGACACCGCGTCATGTCCATGGAATATTCCTTGGCATATCGTTTAACGGGTTCGCCCGGCACTTCGTCGCTCACAACTGTGATTACACGCGAAGGACACGCGGCTTCGCAGAGATCACACCCCACGCACTTATCAGTCCCATCGTCATAGCGCAACAAGGCCAACATACCCCGATAGTTGTCCGGCAAGCTCCGCTTCTCATGTGGGTATTGGAGGGTTATTGGCTTGTAGTGAATGAGGTGGCTCATGGTCGACTTCATTCCTACAGCAATCTCATAGAAGGTGATCAGCTTGATCCAAGCCGTGAACCCACGATAACGTTTTGCGAATCTCTCTCCGAGCTTCATCAGTATTCTTTCTTGGATCTGGTGAACTATCCGTCGCACGCGTTCTCGCCTGCATCTCTAGTGCGATGAGCTGTGTTCGCTCCTCCATATCATGGCCGGCGGAGCAGTTCGGCGCGAGAGATACACCGCGACAATCAGGACCACCACGACCAGCACATTCGCCCCAAGATCCATGAGATAGCGGTTGAATATGAGATCGGTCAGTTCGCCCATGTACGACACTTGAGCCCCGGTCGTCAGGATGCGCCGCGTGGAGGCAATCACGCAGATATACAAGAATGGTTCCAAGGTAATCACTTTAGTCTTGAGAAAATTAATGGTGGTCCTGAACAACTCCAATAGAATGATCACCAGTAAGAGATCGTGAACCAGCCCGAGGACTGCCAGAACCGGGTCTTCTCCCACCGCCACCGCGAACACGTACCACGCACGGAGAAAGAGCACCATGCTGACCGCCAGAAAGCTCAGTCCAGTCGTGAAGTATCCAAACCCGTCAAGGGCTTCCATCATGCCGATGGTCTTGTCACTCAGGATCCCTTGGAAAAAAGACCATCGGTTGGTCTGGTTATGTCTACCCAGTTCGACAACTTTCTCCATGATTTCTCCTCACGTACCACACATATCCTCATCTTCACCCATCAGGTGCGCCGCCCTATGCTGGGCAAAGGGGCCACAGAGTTGCCTCCCACCTTGTCTGCTGTCTGATGGTGCAATCAATACCGGCTATCTTCCTGCTCCTCTGGGATCGAGGCCCAAATCGTGATGCCCCACAACAGCACTATAATTCCGACTAAGCTATAGATCTGATACATATTGCTCACCTCCTACTCAGTGCCACTTCACGTGTGCTCGTTTACCTCTACCCGCTCTTCGCCTCAGTCTCCTGAATGCAGGCAGGGTCAGGAAGCTACTGTCGGCCTTTGTGAATCTGCCGTGAGCGGCATTCAGAATTTCGGAGCCGCTCGCATCATTTTTCTCACCTCTTCTTCGCCCGCACAGCTTTGTTCTGCCAGCATGCGTTGCCCGGCAGTGGCAAACGCAGGAATTCTGGCCACGCAGGCTTTGAACGTATCCTCCGCAGCACCCGATGCCGTGACGGTACGCTCTGCGATCGGAGCGAATCCCACGGCTTTGTCTACAAGCAGATCTGCCGCTTGAACCGGTTGAGTCGATCGTATCGACAATGCGGCGAACAGCACGATGGTCAAGGCGACAACTCCAGATTTGGTAATA
>NZ_JBUBKD010000079.1:0-1541 GCF_054902215.1 Nitrospira sp. CMX1
CGCAGAAGCCCATTACCCAACGTTTAACGGCTTGTTTGGCGTTCATGCTTTCCCCCCGATTTTTGCCTTGTCGCCATGTGCTAACGTGGCGTAGGCGAATACGTCATACACCTTCACCGTTCTCTGTCGGTCATCCGTGAAGTAGAAGTACGAGGTGCAGAAGAACTTCCCGAACTGCCACCACAGGACGTACACGAGTGACGAGGCAAACGCAGAGAAGAAGGCCGAGATCATCGTGCTGTGCCCACCGAACGTGCGCAGCGACCCGACCTCGATCATCCGGATATACTCAGGCGTCCCGGTCCGCACATACATGAAACCCATGTAGTCGGCCCACGAGAGCAACGCACCATCGACCACAATCGGCGTATGGCTGTAACCGAAGATGGGCCAATTGCTCGGATAAAACAGAATGGCGTACATCCAGGCTCCGACCACCGCGGTCAAGGTCCAGTTCCGGGTCAGTAAGAGCGTGATGTCCAACACCAACGCACTCGGAAGCAACGTCGCCGGCATGACGAAATTCGGCGGATAATTGGACCACCACCACCACGACGTATACACGGCGATCCATTTCCCGAACCCCAGCGCCAGAATCGTAATCGTTGCCCCGAACGGCTGACGATAATTCACCCAGTTGTAATACTGGAGTGCAGCACAAAACGTGATCGTCGTAATCGGGGTGACGATCGGCCACCATTGCCGATCTTTCCAATCTAGCCAAAAATCCCAGTCTCCACACAGCAACGCGGTGTGCATGTGGAAGGTCCCGACGATGGTAATGAACAAAATCGGGATAAAATAGATGTGATCAATGTGCCGAGACATTGCCACACCTTCTGGCGGCAACTTCGAGGCCTTGATAATTTCATCGGTTCTAAACATAACTGACACCCTCCGTCATTCCAGCCGGCCAGAAGCGGCCCGGACACTTCACACCGTCACAATCACCCGGACACGCCTCTGACACCGACCAATGATACATGTGGACTTACCGATTCATTGCTACTTAGTACACACTCTTGGCCCCCTGCTGCACCTGGGCCGGGAACGGATCCAGGATGCTCTTCGGCGCGTTGTTCCAGATCACGTCCGCCAGATTCGACATCCGGCTCACGATCTGCGCCGCGACGCCGCCCGCCGCCCCGAACAACCCGCACCACCCTAACGTCACGAAGCCCCAGTGCAACGGCGCCGCAAACAGCTCATCCACAAACCAGAACGCATGGCCCCACTCGTTGAGCCCCACGTTCGGCAGAATGAACATCGGCCCCACCACTGCCGCCACCAACGGAAACGACGTCGCCTGGCTGTACAGCGGCAACCGCGTCTGCGCATACAGGTAGCTCGACACGCCGCACGTGATGTACAACGGGAACGTCCCGTAGAACGCCACAATGTGGCTCGCCGTGAAGCTCGTGTCCCGGATGATCACTTGGTGCCACGCCGCATCCTGTTCCAACGTGTAGCTCCCCGCGTAGTACACGCCCCAGATGTAGCACACCAACCACCCCATCCAGTAAAAGTACCGCTTCAGCTCC